>JAGREI010000144.1 GCA_020446625.1 Erythrobacter sp. | reverse complement strand
TGCGCACCACCACCCGGATGATGCACGCAATCGCCTGGCTGCTGAACCAGAAGGCCTTCTTCAAGGGTGAGATCAGCGAATTCCAGCTGCGTCACCACGGCCGCCTGCCGCCGCCGCAGCCCGAAGGCACGCGCGAACAACTGGCCTTGCTGTCGCCCGAAGTGGCTGACGTGGTCATGCGCTCTGTCGCCTTCTACGCCCGCATCCAGCGGCTGGACCGGGCCTGGCGCGACCGCTTCCAGCTGCGCCCCGCCGCCGTCCACCGCCTGCGCGAACGGCTGGGCGTGGCTTTCGCCGCGCGCTAGACCTTAGCCACAGCCGCCGCCCAGTTGGCCAGCCGCTGCTGGCGCGTGGCCGCGTCCATCTGCGGCGTGAAACTGCTGGTATCGCCAATCATCGCCGCTGCTGCCTGTTCCAACGAGGCGTGCATGCCGCAGCCCACCGCTGCCAGCATGGCCGCGCCCAGCGCCGTCGTCTCTACGAAGCGCGGGCGCGTTACCGGCAAGTCGAGAATGTCGGCAATGTCCTGCGCCATCCAGTCGTTCACCGCCATGCCGCCGTCGATGCGCAGGCCGGTCCACTTCGCGCCATCGGCGGCGAAAGCCATGGCCAGGTCGTGGGTCTGCTGCGCCATGGCTTCCAGCGCGGCGCGGGCCAGATGCGCGCGGGTGCTGTCGAAGCCGAGGCCGCAGATGATCCCGCGCGCTTCGGGTCGCCACCAGGGCGCGCCAAGGCCCGAAAGCGCAGGCACGATCACCACCCCTCCGCTGTCAGGCACGCTGCGGGCCAGCGCTTCGGTTTCGGCAGCCTGCGCCAGCAGCCCCAGCGTATCGCGCAGGTACTGGATCAGGCTGCCCGCCACGAACACCGATCCTTCGATGGCATAGTGCCGCTTGTCATGCTGCTGGCACAGCACCGTGCCGAGCAGCCGGTTCTGCGAACGTGGCACCTGCGCGCCGGTATTGGTAAGCACGAAGGCACCGGTGCCATAGGTCGCCTTGGTCTGGCCGGGTGACAGGCAGCCCTGCCCGATCGTGGCGCCCTGCTGGTCCCCCACCATGCCGCAGACCGGAACGGCCGCGCCCAGCAGCGCGGGTTCGGTCATGGCCAGGGCGCCCGACGTATCCACCACGCGCGGCAAGGCCTGGCGCGGCACGCCGAACAGCGCACACAGATCATCGTCCCAGTCCGCCCCGTCGAGCGCCAGCAGCAGGGTGCGGCTGGCATTGCTGGCATCGCTGACATGCGCCGCGCCGCAGGTGAGGTTCCACACCAGCCAGCTGTCGATGGTGCCGAAGGCCAGCGTACCCGCGTCAGCCGCCGCGCGCACTTCTGGCACGTGGTCCAGCATCCAGCGCATCTTGCTGGCGGAGAAGTAGGGATCGAGCAGCAGCCCGGTGCGCTGCTGCACCATGGCTTCGTGGCCTGCGGCCTTCAGTCCGGCGCAGAAGTCGGCGGTGCGCCGGTCCTGCCACACGATCGCGCGGGTGAGCGGCGCGCCGGTCGCCTTGTCCCAGGCCACCACCGTCTCGCGCTGGTTGGTCACGCCGATCGCGGCAATCCGCCCTGCCCCGCCTGCCTTGGCGACCATCTCCTGCGCGCAGGCGAGCGTCCTTGCCCAGATCTCGCTGGCGTCGTGCTCGACCCAGCCTGACTGCGGGTAATGCTGCGTCAATTCCTGCTGCGCCGTGCCGTGCAGCGTGCCATCCGCGCCGAACAGCATGGCGCGGGTGCTGGTAGTCCCTTCGTCGAGCACAAGAATCAGAGAATCCGGGATCAGCGGATCGGTCATTGGCAATCTCCTCCCCCTCCCGCCTGCGGGAGGGGGTTGGGGGAGGGTGTGTTAGCGCCGACATGCCCTCCCCCGGCCCCTCCCGCAAGCGGGAGGGGAGTGACTTGTGTCGTTCGACGCTCCATAGCCCGCCGCATGGCCCTGCCCCCGCAACCCTGGCCGACCGGCACGGTCGAGCAGCTCGAACCGCTGGTGGCGCGCGTGCTCGCGCCCAATCCCTCGCCCTATACCTATACCGGCACCCAGACCTACCTCGTCGGCAGCGACGAGCTGGCGGTGATCGACCCCGGCCCGGACGAGCCAGACCACCTGGCCGCGCTGCTGGCTGCCATCGGCACGCGCAAGGTGGCGGCGATCATGTGTACCCATACCCACCGCGATCACTCGCCCGCCGCCGCACCGCTGGCCGCCGCCACCGGCGCGCCGGTGATCGGTTGCGCGCCGCTGGTGATGCAGGGCGTGGCGGGCGAACTGGAAGCCGCCTACGACAGCGCCTATGCCCCCGCCCGCGTGCTGGCCGATGGCGAAAGCCTGTCCGGCCCCGACTGGACGCTGACGGCGGTGGCCACGCCCGGCCACATCTCCAACCACCTGTGCTTCGCGCTGGAGGGAACTGGCGCGCTGTTCACCGGCGACCACGTGATGGGCTGGTCCACCAGCGTGATCGTGCCGCCCGATGGCGACATGGGTGACTACATGGCCAGCCTGCAAAAGCTCTACGACCGGCAGGATCGCGTCTACTACCCCGCGCACGGCCCGGCGGTGGAGAACCCGCGCCAGCTGGTGCGCGGCACCATGGGCCACCGCAAGGCGCGTGAGAAACAGGTGCTGAAGCTGCTGGAAGAGCAGCCGCACACCATCCCGGCGCTGGTCGAACGCATGTATGTCGGCGCGGATCGGCGGCTGTGGCCCGCGGCGCAGATGAGCGTCTGGGCGCACCTGATTGACCTCGAACGGCGCAGCGAGGTGGCGGAAGCAGGGGAAATCTGGAGCTTGGCCCAGACCAATTGACTCGCCGCAACATTGTGACATTCTCCCGCCGGGTCGCTGGCAATCGGGGGATTTGCCATGGCGAGCATCGCATCGGACCAACCGTCTGCCCTCCAGCGCGAGCGGCAGTTCCAGTCCTGCGCGCGAACACAATGCATTTGGTCGATCCGGATCGACAGGGCGAGCGACGCCCGTCGGACGAGATGCGGCACCTGGCGGACAGGTCTGGCTTGCGGGGAAAACGGCGGCATCTGACCCGCCTGGGTCGCGCCATCAGGGAAGGAGTCTGCAAGTGGCGACTGTTGCTGTAACCCCGCCGAGCGCCGAAGCGCGCGAGCGGCGGTTTTTCGTCTTGATGCTGGCCGCGCTGCTGCTGCCGGTGGTGGCCGGGTTCGGCATGTTCGCGCTGATCGGCATTTCCAGCTTCGGTTCGCCGTGGTGGGTGCACGTCCACGCGCTGACCTTCATGGGCTGGCTCGCGCTCTATTCCGCGCAGACACTGTTCGTTGCCCGCGACGACATTGCCAGCCACCGGCGGCTGGGACGGATCGGCGCGGTCTACTGGATCTGGATGGTGCTGGTGGGGCTGGTGCTGACGCCGGTGACGCTGGCAGCGGGACGCTCGCCGCCGTTCTTCACGCCGCCCTATTTCCTCGCGCTCGACTGGGTGAACGTGATCGCCTTCGCCGGGCTTGCCTGGGCGGGCGTCGCCATGCGCAAGCGCACCGACTGGCACCGTCGCCTGCTGCTGAGCGCCACGGTCTGCGTGATTGCGCCGGGCTGGGGGCGGCTGATTGTGCTCACCGGCACGCCGATGCTGGCGGCGATCAACGTGGTGCCGCTGGTGCTGTACATGGTCGTGGCCATGGTGGCCGACAAGCGCATCCGCGGGCAGGTGCACCCGGCTTACTGGTGGGGCCTCGGCACGATCGTGGCCATGGTCCCCGCGATCGAGCTGCTGGTGCGGATTCCCGCCTTTGTCGCGCTGGGCGAACGGTTTGCGGGTTGAACCCTTGCGCGGATAGGGCCATCTGCATGGCATGACCGCACAGACCCAGATCCCCGCCGGAACCGACCTGCTCGAAGAGATCAACCGCCTGCGCAAGGAGCGCAACGCGGTGATCCTGGCCCACTACTACCAGCGCCCTGAATTGCAGGACCTGGCTGATTTCGTGGGCGATTCGCTGGAGCTGAGCCGCAAGGCGGCAGAGACGGACGCCGATGTGATCGCCTTTTGCGGGGTGAAGTTCATGGCCGATACGGCCAAGATCCTCTCGCCTGAGAAGATCGTGGTGCTGCCCGACATGGAAGCCGGCTGTTCGCTGGAAGACAGCTGCCCGCCGGAGAAGTTCGCCGCCTTCCGCGCGCGCCACCCCGATCACATCGCGCTGACCTACATCAACTGCTCGACCGAGGTGAAGGCCCTGTCGGACGTGATCGTCACCAGTTCCAGCGCCGAGACGATCCTGTCGCAGATCCCCGCAGACCAGCCGATCATCTTCGGGCCGGACCGGCACCTGGGCGGCTATCTCAACCGCAAGTTCGGGCGCGAGATGCTGCTGTGGCCGGGCGTGTGCATCGTCCACGAAGCTTTCAGCGAGCGCGAGCTGCTGAAGCTGAAGGCCGAACACCCCGAAGCCCCCATCGCCGCGCACCCCGAATGCCCGCCGCACATCATCGACCACGCGGACTATGTCGGCTCGACCTCCGGCATCCTCAATTTCGCCAAGACCTTCCCCGGCCAGACGCTGATCGTGGCGACCGAGCCGCACATCATCCACCAGATGGAAAAGGCCCTGCCCGAAAAGGTGTTCCTCGGCGCGCCGGGTGCCGACGGCAACTGCAACTGCAACATCTGCCCCTACATGGCATTGAACACCATGGAGAAGCTCTACCTCTGCCTGCGCGACCTGGAGCCGCGGATCGAGATCGAGGAGGACTTGCGGATCAAGGCCAAGGCGAGCCTCGACCGGATGCTGGAAATGGCGGCGGGGACTGTCGGCAAGGGTGACCTGGGGCGGGCCTGACACCCCATTCGTCATTGCCGCGTCGCTGCGCTCCTCGCAACGACGAAGGTCAGGCTCAGGACCTAACCCGCGGCGTAACCACCCGCGCCAGCACCAGTGCGCTTGCCACCAGCACCACGCCCACCATGTCGAGCGGCAGCAGCACCTCGTCGAACACCAGCCAGCCCACCAGTGCGCCCACGGCGGGCTGAGTCAGCAGGCCGATGCCGATCACCAGCGGCGGGAAGTGGCGCAGGGCATAGACCAGCAGCCCCTGCCCCACGATCTGGCTGGAAAAGGCAAGCACCAGCAGCGGGGTCCAGTCGGTGGGCCAGACCGGCTCTCCCAAGGCCAGGGCCAGTCCCAGCAGCACCGGGGCGCTGGCCAGGCCCGCCAGCGCCAGCAGGCTCCAGCTGCCCAGGGCCTTGCGCGCGTCTTGCAGGATCAGCAGGTATCCGGCGTAGAGCAGCCCCGCCAGCAGGCAGAACAGGTCGCCCACCAGGTTGGCGTGGCTGATTTCCAGCGAACGGCCCAGCAGGATCGCGCTGCCCGCCAGCGCGGCCATGATCGCGGGCCATTCGCGCCCCATGGGCAGGCGGCGCAGCACCACGAAGCTCCAGACCATCAGGATGATCGAGCCCGAATTGCCGAACAGCACCGCGTTCGCCAGCCGCGTGTCGCCAATGCCCAGGTGCCAACTGGCGACATCCAGCCCGAACAGCAGGCCGCCGCCCAGCACCGCCAGCAGCGTGGCGCGCGACATGTGGCCCAGCTTCTCGCCGCTCATGCGGGCGAACAGCACCAGCAGCGGCATGGCGAGCGCGATGCGCCAGAAGCCCGCGCTGACCGGGCCGGAATCGCTCAGCCGTACCAGCCACGGGCCAAGCGCCAGGGCAATATTGCCGCCCACCAGCGCAGCGAAAGGCACGGCGCGGTCGCGAATCCGGTCTGACTGGTGTTCCACTCCGCCCGTCTAGCGCGCCGCGCCGCATTGGCTATAGGGAACCGCGCAGAGCAATCAGCAGGAGACTTGCCGGTGCCTATCCGTTCGTGGCTGTTCGTTCCCGGCGACAGCGAGAAGAAGCTGGCCAAGGCCCCCGCCGTGGGGGCGGATGTGCTGATCGTCGACCTGGAAGATGCCGTCGCGCCCGAAGCCAAGGCCACGGCGCGCGGGCTGGCGCGCGAATGGCTGCTGGCGGACGGGCGCGAGGTGCTGGCGGGGCCGCGCCGCCAGCACTGGGTGCGCATCAACCCGCTCGACACCCCGCTGTGGCGGGAGGATCTGGCGGCGGTGATGAACGCCCGGCCCGACGGGATCGTGGTGCCCAAGGCCAGCGGGCCGGGGCAGTTGCGGCTGCTGGTGGCCGAGCTTTACGAGCTGGAACAGGACAACGGCGTGGCGGCGGGCAGCACGCGCGTGCTGCCGCTGGTGAGCGAGACCGCCCATGCCGCGCTGACCCTGTCTGCCTATGGCGACCCGGCCAATGCCATCACCCGGTTGCTGGGCCTGACCTGGGGCGCGGAGGATCTCTCCGCCGCCATCGGCGCCAGCCGCAAGCGCGATGCCGAGGGCCGCTGGACCGACCTGTTCCGCATGGTACGCGCGCAAGTGCTGCTGACTGCGCACGCGGCGGGCGTGGCCGCGATCGACACGCTGCACGCCGATTTCCGCGACGTGGACGGGCTGAAGCGGGTGGCACGCGAGAGTTACGAGGATGGCTTTGCCGGGATGCTGGCGATCCACCCCGCGCAGGTGGAGATCATCAACGCCGCCTTTTCTCCCAGCGCGGAGGAGCTGGCCGAAGCGCAGGCGATTGTCGCCGCCTTCGAAGCCAACCCCGGCGTGGGGGCGCTGCAACTGGATGGCCGGATGATCGACCAGCCGCACTTCGAACAGGCGAAGAAGCTGCTAGCGCGCGCAGGCTAGAGCCTATTCGGCAGGCGTCGTTTCCGCTGCCTCGGCACTTTCGGCGGGTTCGGATGCAGGTTCGGCGGCCTCGCCAGCCGCCGTGGTCGCGCCACCCGAAGGCGCCGCCTCGGGCTCTGCCAGCGGAGCCTGCGACTGCACTTCCTCCAGCGGCAGCATGGCATCGCTGATCGAACCTTCCAGCACCTCGCCCGATGCTTCGCGGCCGTCATCCTCGCTCAGCGCGGCGTCCTCGTCGGAACAGGCCACCAGCAGCAGCAGCGGTGCGGCAAGCAGCGGCAGGGGACGAAACTTCATGGCGTGGCGGACTCCGGTGTGGCGATCGCGGCGAGAAAGTCCCCCGCGCGCGCCAGCAATGCCTCATCCCAAGTGTCGGGCGCAACCCGCTTTCCGAGCCGTTCCATGCTGGTGACGCCGTATTCGGCTATGCCGCAAGGCACGATCCCGCCGAAGTGGGAAAGATCGGGCGACAGGTTCACCGCAAAGCCGTGCATGGTCACCCAGCGCCGCACGCGCACGCCGATGGCGCCGATCTTGGCCTCGCTGCCGTCGGCCTCGTGCGTCCAGATGCCGATCCGGTCCGGCACGGCGAAGGCGGAAATGTCGAAATCCGCCAGCGTGGCGATCACCCAGCCTTCCAGCGCGTGGACGAACTGGCGCACGTCCTTGCTGCGCTTCTTCAGGTCCAGCAGCACATAGCCCACCCTCTGGCCGGGGCCGTGGTAGGTATAGCGCCCGCCGCGCCCGGTCTCGACCACCTCGAACCGCGGATCGACCAGCTCGGCAATGTCGGCGCTGGTCCCGGCGGTGTAGACCGGCGGGTGTTCCAGCAGCCAGACCAGTTCCTGCACCGGCTCGCCATCGGCCAGCGCGCGGTTGCGCTCTTCCTGCTCGGCCAGCGCCTGGCGATAGGGAACCTGCCCCGGCGAACGGCGCCATTCGATGGTCGGATCGAGGGAAAAACTGGTGGCGGTCATGGTCTGGCGATTGCGTGGCGACTTCCACCGCGTTTATCAATGGGCGACAAACGTGGCAGGAGCCAAAGCCGATGAAATTCGACATGAACGCCGCGTGGAACGATGCCATGGCCATGATCGGCGCCAACCGCGAAGTGCTGCTGGTGCTGGCCGGGGTGTTTTTCCTGCTGCCCGCGCTGGTGGCAACGCTGGTGATCCCGCCAGTGCCGCCGATGCTGGTGGAAACGCCCGAGGATTTCCAGCGGCTGGCCGAGATGGTGCAGGCCGAAATGCTGCAATACTGGTGGGTCTATGCCTTGTCGCTGCTGGCGCAGATGGTTGGCTATCTCGCCATGCTGGCCCTGCTGCGCCATTCGGAGCGGCCCACCGTGGGCGCAGCGCTGGCAGGCGGGTTCAAGGCGCTGCTGCCCGCGATCGCGGCCTACCTGCTGTTCTCCTTCGCGCTGTCGCTGGTGCTCACCGTGCTGCTGGCCCTGACTGCCGTGACCGGCGGGATCGGCGCGCTGATTACCGTGCCGCTGATGCTGGTGGGGTCGATCTATGTCGCGGTGAAGGTGTCGCTCGCCGCGCCGGTGATCGCCATCGAGAAGGTCTACAACCCGGCAGCCGTGCTGCTGCGCAGCTGGCGGCTGACCAAGGGCAACAGCCTGCGCCTGTTCGTGTTCTTCCTGCTGATCGGGGTCACCTACATGGTGATCGCGATCGTGCTGGGCGCGCTGGTGCAGGGTGTCGCATCACTGATGGGGCAGGACAGCGGGGCGCTGCTGGTGGCCTTCGTCTCGGCCTTGCTGGGATCGGTCTTCACCGTGGTGATGATCGCCGCGCTGGCAGCGGCACACCGCCAGTTGAGCGGGCCGGCCACGGGCAGTTATTCCGGCACTTTCGGCTAGCGCCTAGTCGGTGTCCTTCCAGCCCCAGGCCAGCAGGCACGGCGGCATGTTGGCCCAGACCCGCCCGGTATCGACACGCTTGAAATAGCGCGCGGTAAGGTCACGCGCGGCACCGGCATACTGATAGGTGAGGAAGGCCCCGCCCTTGCGCAACACGCGATAGGTGGCCGCCGCGATGGCCGGGCCGACGCCTTCGGGCAGAGTCGAGAACGGCAGGCCCGACAGCACATAGTCCGCCTGTTCGTGGCCGATCGAGCGGACGATGTCCTCCACGTCCTCGGCCGAACCCAGCACCGCATGGAAGCGGCTGTCGCGGTAATGGTTCTTGAGGAAGTCGATGAACAAGGGGTTGGTGTCGATCACCAGCAGTTCGCCATCGCGCGGCAGGCTGTCGAGCACGGTCTGGCAATAGGTGCCCACGCCCGGCCCGTATTCGACGAACAGCTTGCATCGCTGCCAATCGACCGGAGCGAGCATGGCCTTCACCGTCGCGCGGCTGGATGGCCACAGCGCGCCCACCATGCGCGGGTGCTCGATAAAGCCGCGTACGAACACTCCCGTCGGCCCCAGTGCCCGCGCCAGCCGATCGCGCAGGGACCGGCGGGGCTGGCGGGCAATGTCGTTACCATTCATCGGTGCATGTCGTCCTGTAGGTGAGGCACCACGGCCCCTGCATCAAAACCTGCTTAGCCGCGCGAGGGCGGGCAGGCCAAGGGAATCTTAGAGGATTTCCTCGACAACCTCCTGCGGACGGCACAGCCGCACGCCCTTGCCGGTTTCCACCAGTGGGCGGTTGATCAGGATCGGTTCGGCGGCCATCGCGTCCAGAATGGTGTCGGCATCGGCCTGGGGCAGGCCGCGTTCCTCGGCATCGGTGCCGCGCAGGCGCAGGCCCTCGGCGGGCGTCATCCCGGCATCGGCATAGAGCTGCGCCAGCTTGTCGCGGCTGGGCGGGTTCTTCAGGTATTCGACCACGGTCAGGTCCACCCCGTCGCGTTCCTGCAAGATCGCCAGCGTCTTGCGCGAAGTACCGCAAGCCGGGTTGTGCCAGATCGTCGCCTTCATCGCACCATCTCCATCAATTCCGTGGCCCGCGCCCTAGCGCGACAGGAAAGTTACGCCAACGGCAGATTTCCTGTTGCCATTGATAATCACTCGCAATAAAACGGCTCTTGCGAATTAGTTGCAATAGTAGTCGTATCAGGAGGTGGGTGGGGCACTCAATACCCGCAGCACCCTGCACCCCGGCCTGGGGCGCGTATCCGGTTCTGACCGTTACTCTCCGCCGCTCTCCGGGTCGGTTTCCCCCCGCATCCCCGGAACGGCGAGCGCCGCGTCCGCAGGGTCTATGCCCGGTGCGGGCGCGGCGCTGATCGTTTCGCGCCGCTGCCCCACCCGCGCCGCGCGCTGCACTGCCCGCACCAGCCGGGGATAGACCCCGCAGCGGCACAGGTTGGGGATCGCTGCGCGGATCTGGTCCTCGGTGGGATCGGGATTGCTGCGCAGCAGGCTGGCCGCGGCGATGGCAATGCCCGGCGTGCAGAAGCCGCATTGGATCGCCTGTTCGGCCACCAGCGCCTGCTGCACCGGGTGCGCCCGGTCGCGACTCAGCCCCTCGATGGTGGTGATGAAGCGCCCTTCGGCCTCGGCCAGGGTGATCAGGCACGATCGCAGCGCCTCGCCATCGACCAGCACGGTGCAGGCATGGCAATCGCCCACCCCGCAACCGTACTTGGTGCCGGTGAGGTTCGCCGCCTCGCGCAGGGCGAACAGCAGCGGCGTGGCCGGATCCATGTCGAAATTCACCGGCTGCTGGTTCACCGTCATCGCGGTCATGGATTGGTGGCCCTCGTCAGTTGCGCCAGCTGGTGTCGATTGTGTCTATCTTGCGCGTCCAGGCGGCGAAGTCGAGCTTGCCGAAGCTGTCTGTCAACTGGTTGTCGCGATCGCGCTGGTGAACCGCGATCACTTCAGGCGGGACCACGATCGGCGCGCCCATGGCAGCGGTCTTCACCTGCACCTCGCAGGCGCGCTGGAGCATATAGTACATCAGGAACATCTCGTGGATGGTCCGCCCCATCACCACCGGGCCGTGGTTCCGCAGCATCAGGATCTGGTGGTTGCCGATGTTGCGCAGCAGCCGCTTGCCTTCCTCGGCGCGCACGGTGATGCCTTCGAAGTCGTGATAGCCGATCGCACCTTCGAAAAAGCACGAATAGAAGTTGGACGCCTGCAAGCCGCCCTCTGTCGCGCACACCGCCATGGTATCGGGCGTATGCGTGTGGACGATGGCATGGGCGTGCGGCAGGTGCTTGTGGAACACCGAATGCTGGGTGAAGCCCGCCAGGTTCACGGGGTAGGGATTGTCGCCCACCTTGTTGCCGTCACCATCGATCTTGACGAGGCTGGAGGCGGTCACTTCCTCCCACAGCAGGCCGTAGGGATTGATGAGGAAGGCGTTGTCCTCTCCCGGCACGCGCAGCGTGATGTGGTTATAGATGCTCTCGCACCAGCCCAGATGCGCGAAGATGCGATAGGCGGCGGCCAGGTCCAGCCGCGCCTGCCATTCCTCCGCGCTGCAATCGAGATTGGCCTTCAACTGCGTCGCCATCGTCATTCTCCCTAATTTCGTGCGCGTCCTTAGCATCGCGAGATTGACTTTGTCACAGGTCTTGGCAAGCCTTGGCCTGCGTGACCGGAACAAACCCGGCGCGCCTGGGAGAGACTGATGGCAGCATTGCTGGGCTATGGCCAGCCGCTGGGCGGCGTGGCGCAAACGGCCTTTATCGTGCCCGACCTGCACGAAGCCATTCACCAATGGGCGCGCGACATGGGCGCAGGGCCGTTCTTCGTGCTTCCCCACCTGCTCGCCCCCGGCCAGACCTATCGCGGCGCGGAAAGCCGGGCTGACGTAACGCTGGCCATGGGCTTTGCCGGACACATGCTGATCGAACTGATCCAGCCGCTCGACGATCACCCCAGCGTCTACCGCGAGACGCGTGAGTTGCGCGGCTTCGGCTTCCACCACCTGGGCATCGCCTGCGCGGATGTGGATGCCGCCAGCCAGGAATACCAGGCGCGCGGCTACCACGAAGCCTATCGCGCCGCCGTGCCGACCGGGGGCGAGGTGATCTACCTCGACGATGGATCGGGCGCCGCGCGCGGCTTCCTCGAACTGCTGCCGGTGACCCCGGCGATGGACGAAACCTTCACCCGCTTCTGGGAGGCGAGCCGCCATTGGGACGGCAGCGACCCGGTGCGCCCCTTCGGCTAGAAAGAGAACAGACAATGGCCACGGCACCCGCAGACAGCGACACACCGCAAGGCAACTGGATCACCAATTCGCCGGGCTACCAGACGCTGCTGGTATTCCTGCTCAGCCTCAACTTCGGGATCGTGTTCTTCGACCGGCAGGCGCTCAACGCGCTGATGCCCTTCGTGCAGCCCGATCTCGACCTGTCGCAGACCCAGATCGGCCTGCTGGCGGGTGGCCTGTCGTTCAGCTGGGCGATTGCCGCCTTCTTCGTGGGGCGCCTGTCGGACAGCATGGGCAAGCGCAAGATCCTGCTGCTGATGGCGACGGTGGCATTCTCGGTGTGCTCGTTCGTCTCGGGGCTTGCCACCAGCTTCCTGTTCCTGTTCGCCGCCCGCCTGCTGATGGGCGCAGCGGAAGGCGGGGTTATGCCGATCAGCCATGCCATGGTGGCAAGCGAGGTGAACCCCGAACGGCGCGGCCTGGCGCAGGGCGTGGCGCAGAACCTTGGCTCCAACCTGCTGGGCAGCTTCGCCGCACCGGTGGTGCTGGTGGCCTTCGCCACGGCCTTCAGCTGGCGCGAGGCATTCTACCTTGCGGCCGTGCCGGGCCTGCTATCCGCCGCGCTGATCTGGTTCATGCTGAAGGAGCCGCGGCCAGTCGCCAAGCCCGAAGGCGAACATCAGGCCAGCATCGGCTTTGCCGAGGCGTTCAAGGTCTGCAACATGTGGATCTGCGTGGTGGTGGGCGTGCTGATGGTCGCCCACTTCGTGATCACCTGGGCCTTCATGCCCAACTTCCTGGTGCAGACCCGCGGGATGGACCCGTTCTCGATGAGCTGGCTGGTCGGATCGCTGGGTATTGCCGCCACGCTCTACAGCTTCGTGGTCGCGGGCCTGTCGGACAAGATCGGACGCAAGCCGGTGATGGTCTTCCTGCCCTTCCTGTCGCTGGCGGGGCCGCTGGGCGTGCTGCTGCTCGACCCCGCCGCCTTCGACAATGCGGGAATGCTCGGCCTGTCGGGCTATGCCACGGTGCTGATCCCGATCTTCTTCGTCGGCTGGATGGTGAACGGTGTCTTCCCCATCTTCATGGCCACCATCCCGTCGGAAAGCTTCAAGCCGATCCACCACGCCACGGTGCTGGGGCTGGCCATGGGCGCCTGCGAGGTGCTGGGCGGCGTGTTCGGCCCGCCTTTGGCCGGTATGCTCAACGACTGGCGCGGTCCGGATACCTTCCTTTACGTGCTGATGGTGCTGGCCACGATCAGCGGCTTCGTTGCCATGGGCTTGCAGGAAACCGCCCCGGCCGCGCTGCGCCGGCAGGGCAGGACGTTTGAGGCAGCCTAGGCCCACCCACATAGTAACGAGCGTTAGAATCGGTTAGACTGCAACAGATGCGCGAGTCTCTCGAAGAGGAGGCCGCATGCAATCAAGGAGAGTGACATGGCCACCCAGATGAAAGCCCCGCCTTCGGACAAGAAGGAAATCGTCGATATCAAGTATCCCTACCGCGAGCTGGTGGAACGCACTTCCCCCGGCGGCCGCTACATCGACGCGCAGAGCGACGTCGACAGCCCCTGGGTGCCGTTCGGAGACAATGCCGCGATCAAGCACCTGGCCTTCGACGTGCGGCAGAACCTGTTCTCCAACATCCTGTGGGTGAAAGGTCCCGGCACCATCGGCACCCACTTCCACCGCGGCACCATCACCATGGTCTGCCTCGAAGGTTCGGTCCGTTACCTCGAATATGACTGGGTTGCCTCGCCCGGCGGCCTGATCCTGGAAGTTCCCGGCGAAAGCCACACGCTGGTCACCGAACACCCCGAAGGCTGCAAGCTGTTCGGCTGGATGCAGGGGCCGATCGACTTCTTCGATGGCGACGGCAAGTTCGTCGAGACCACCGACGTGTTCTGGTTCATGAACCACTACGAGACCTATTGCCGCGAGAACGGCATTCCGATCAATCCCAAGCTTTACCTGTAGGGGACTATTCCGCCTCCTCGTCATCCCCGCGAAGGCGGGGATCCAGGAGGCGGGGCGCTGTCGGAGTAACTGGATTCCCGCCTACGCGGGAATGACGAAGGAATAAGAATGGCTACCCAAGAGAAACCCGCGCTGGGCGCAAAGACCGCCGCCGAGGCAGGCGAGTACAAGATCGTCGACGTTCCCGAAGCGCACAAGGAGGTGATCGACCGCTACGTGCGCCCCGGCACCTTCGTCGGCCTGTCGGACATGGACAGCCCGTGGGTGCCGTTCGGTGACAATGCCGCGATCCGCCACCTGGCCTTCGATGTGCGCAACAACTCCTATTGCAACATCCTGTGGATCAAGAGCGCGGGCGTGATCGGCACGCACAAGCACCGCGGCATGGTCTGGGCGATCGGGCTGGAAGGCAGCTTCCGCTATCTCGAATACGACTGGGTCTGCCACCCCGGCGAATTCATCACCGAATTCCCCGGCCACGCGCACACCCTGGTCACCGACGATCCCGACGGGATGAAGGCGCTGTTCTGGATGCAGGGCGCGAACGAGTTCTACGACGAGGAAGGCAACTTCCTCCAGACGCTCGACGTGTGGTGGTTCATCGAACACTACGAAACCTACTGCCGCGCAAACAACCTGCCGATCAATCCGCAGCTCTACCTGTGAGCCAGGGACCGGCCACGCTCGA
Organism: Erythrobacter sp.; assembly: GCA_020446625.1. GTDB lineage: Bacteria > Pseudomonadota > Alphaproteobacteria > Sphingomonadales > Sphingomonadaceae > Alteraurantiacibacter. The sequence goes on along the minus strand of JAGREI010000144.1, from coordinate 3,799 downwards.
CCAGTTCGACATCGCCGGCCGTTCGGCGCTCGTCACCGGCGGCGCCAGCGGCATCGGCCTCGCCTATGCCGAATGCATGGCGGAGGCGGGCGCTAGGGTCACGCTGACCGATATCGACGCCAAAGGCGCGGCGCGCGAGGCTGACCGGCTGGTGCACGAAGGCTTCGATGTGCGCTGGGACACCTGCGACGTGTCCGACCTCGATCAGGTTACCCGCGCCTTCGACCACCATGTGGCAGCCTATGGCGGGTGCGATATCGCCTTCGCCAACGCCGGATGGGATGCGGGCAACGGCTTCTGGACGCCGGAGGGCAAGCGTAATCCGGCCGGGCAAATCGACGTCTACGACGCCGACAAGTGGAGCCGCTCGCTGGCGGTAAACCTTTCCGGTGTGTTCCACACCGTGCGCGAGGCGGCGCGGGTAATGAAGGCCAATACCGCCCGGCGCGGGGGTTCCATCGTCATCACCAGCTCCAACGCTGCCGAAGTGAACGAGGCCATCGTCGGCGTACCCTACATGGCGGCCAAGGCGGGCGTGAAGCACTTCATGCGCCACGCCGCCTACGAACTGGCGGCCTATGGCATCCGCGTGAACGCCATCGCGCCCGGCCCAATGGTCACCAATATCGGCGGCGGCTGGCTGAAGAAGGATCCACAGGTGCGCAAGGCGTGGGACGAGCTGTGTCCGCTCGGGCGCGTTGCCGAAACCTGGCAGCTCAAGCCGCTGGCGCTGCTGCTCGCCAGCGACGCGGGCAGCTACATGACCGGCAGCCACGTGATGATCGACGGCGGGATGCAGCTGGGGCCGATCAAGCCATTGGGGTAATGCGATGAAAGCCGTCACCTTCCAGGGCCTGCACACTCCCCTCGCCTTCGAGGAGATCCCCGACCCCACGCCCGGCGAAGGCGAGCTGGTGGTGGAAGTGGGCCGCTGCGGCATCTGCGGCAGCGACCTGCACATGACCGAGGATGCCGCCTACGGCTGCCAGAAGGGCGACGTGCTGGGGCACGAATTCGCAGGCGAAGTGGTGGCGCTGGGCAAAAGCACCGGCGGCCACAAGGTGGGCGATCTTGTCTCGGTAATCCCCCTGAAGAGCTGCGGCACATGCGAGCACTGCCGCAAGGGCGAAGTGCAGTGGTGCAGCAGCTTCGGGCTGCAAGGCGGCGGCTATGCGCAATATGCCGTCACCCGCCCCAACCAGTGCGTACCGCTGCCGAGCGGACTATCGCTGGCCGATGGCGCTATCATCGAGCCGCTGGCGGTGGCGCTGCACGGGGTCAACCTGTCGGGAATGCAGCCGGGCGACAAGGTGCTGGTGCTGGGCGCCGGCCCCATTGGCCTGGCCGCCGCCTTCTGGGCCAAGCGCGCGGGGGCCAGCCGCGTCGCGGTGCAGGATATCGCCACGTTCCAGCAGGACCGCGCGCTGGGCATGGGGGCAGACGTGTTCGTGGTCGACCCCGCCGACCCCATAGGCAGCGCCGAACGCGCGCTGGGCGGCAAGGCCGACGTGGTGATCGAATGCGTGGGGGTTCCCGGTCTGATCGACCAGGCCGTCAGCCAGGTGCGCAATCGCGGCACGATCCTGCTGCTGGGCCTGTGCACCAAGCCCGATGTGCTGCACACCTTCCCCATGCTGAGCAAGGAAGTGCGGCTGATCACCAGCGCCTTCTTTACCGTGCCGGAATACGAAGCGGCGCTGGCCGCGCTGGAAGCTGGCGCTGCCGAACCACGGGTGATGGTGACCGAGACGATTTCGCTCACCGACACCCCGCAGGTCTACGAAAGCCTCAAGCGGCGCACCGAGCAGTGCAAGGTGCTGATCGCGCCCTAATCGTAGGTTACGCCGTCCAGCCCCGGCCCGCCTTCGGCAATGAAGCGGTCGATGCGTTCTTCCAGCACCGGCAGCGGCACCGATCCCAGTTCCAGCACCACATCGTGGAACTTGCGGATATCGAAAGCATCGCCCAGCTCCGCCTCGGCCCGCGCGCGCAGGCGGCGGATGGTCAGCTCGCCCAGCTTGTAGGCCAGCGCCTGCCCCGGCCAGCTGATGTAGCGATCGACCTCGGTATTCACCTCGTGCCGCGACAGCGCGGTGCGGCTGGCGAGGTAGTCCACCGCCTGATCGCGGGTCCAGCCATAGTGGTGCACGCCGGTGTCGATCACCAGCCGCGCGGCGCGCCACATCTCGTAGCTGAGGCGGCCATAGCGTTCGTAGGGCGTGCGGTAGATGCCCATCTCCTCGCCCAGGAACTCGGTGTAGAGGCCCCAGCCCTCGCCCATGCCGGAGAAGTAGAGGTTGCGGCGGAAGGCCGGCACCTCGCCGGTCACCTCGCGCTGGAAAGCCGCCTGGAAGGAATGGCCGGGCGAACATTCGTGCAAGGTCAGTGCGGGGATGTTGTAGAGTGGGCGGCTGGGCAGGTCGTAGGTGTTCATCATGCACGAATCGAGCCCGCCGCGCCCGGCGGTGTAGAACGGCGCGATGGCATCAGGCACCGGGCGGATGGTGAAGCGGCGGCGCGGCAGGAAGCCGAAATAGCTGCCGATCTCGCCGTCCACCCGCTTGGCGACATAGGCCGAAACCCCCATCAGTTCATCCGGGGTGCGGGCGATGAATTGCGGATCGCTGCGCAGCGCCTCGTTGAATTCGGCAATCGTGCCGGTGAAACCGACCTCGTCCATGATCGCCTGCATCTGCGCCTCGATCCGGGCCACTTCGTCGAGGCCGATCTGGTGGATCTCCTCCGCGCCCAGATCCAGCGTGGTGTACTGGCGGATCTGCTGGGCGTAGTAATCCGGCCCGTCGGGCATGGCTTCGGCGGCCAGCGTCTGGCGTGCCTGCGGCAGGTATTCGTCTTGCAGGAAACTGAGCAGACGGCTGTAGGCGGGCACGATCTGCTCCGCGATCACCTGCTGCGCCTCATCCTGCAACCGCTGCCGATCCGCAGCGGGAATGCGATCGGGCATCTGGGCGAAGGCCGCCCAGAACGGATTGTTTTCCGCCACGGTATAGGCGCGCACCGACTCGTCACGGCCGTCGAGCGTTACCCGTGGCACGCTGAACCCGCGCGCCAGCCCGGCGCGGGCATTGGCGATGTTCTGGTCGATGAAGCGCGGCACCTGTCGCATCCGCGACAGGTAATCGTCGTATTCGCCGAGGCTATCCAGCCCGCGCCGCTCGTCGAGGTAGGACCAGAAGCTCGAATCCGAATCGAACGGCATTTCCCATTCGCGGAACCGCGCATCGCCCAGTTCCTCGTTGAACTGCGCGCGCAGCACCTCGGCATTCACGCGCTCGGCGGGGGACAAGGCGGCAGCGTCGATGGCATCGAGCCGGGCCAGGTAGGCGGCGGTAACGGCGGCCTGCCGCTCGCGCGTGGCAGCATCTGCCTGGCGCAGGTTCGGCCCTTGCTCCAGTTCGCCGCTGGCGGTTTCGCGATAACCGCCTTCTTCCAGGCCCCAGCGGTAATATTCGTCATACAGTGCGCGCAGCCGGGCATCGGCGTCGGCGGTGTCCTGCGCGGCCAGCGGCAAGGACCAGACGGAGGCAAGAAGCAGGGCGGCGGCAGGCAGGATTCGCATCGGCACTCCGGGGTCAGATGACGGGAATGCCAGATGCTAGCCGGTTTGACCGGGTCAGGTCTATGCTTGGCCTCTAACCCAGCGGGCGGCTGGAACCGAAGAACAGCGCCTGGCTGATCGCCGCGCGGACGGTGTCTTCCTGAAACGGCTTGGTGATCAGGTAGGTCGGTTCGGGCCGGTCACCCGTCAGCAGCCGTTCGGGATAGGCGGTGATGAAGA
>JAGREI010000143.1 GCA_020446625.1 Erythrobacter sp. | reverse complement strand
AACCAGATCCAGCGCAACCTGATCGCGGAACGTGGCCTTGGCCTGCCGCGCGAACCCAGGGGTGACAAATGACCGTTCCCGTTCCCGCCTACCCGACTCCGCGTGACTTGCTGAAGGGCAAGACCGTGGTCGTCACCGCTGCTGCCGGCACGGGCATCGGCTTTGCCGTGGCCAAGCGCGCCGCCGAGGAAGGCGCGCGCCTGCTGATCAGCGATTTCCACGAGCGGCGGCTGGGCGAAGCGGCAGACCGGATCGCCGCCGAAGTGGGCTGTGAACGGCCTGTCACCGTGGTCTGCGACGTCACCAGCCAGGAACAGGTCGACGGCCTGCGCGATGCCGCGCTGGCCACGCTGGGGCAGGTCGACGTGCTGATCAACAATGCCGGGCTGGGCGGCGAAGTCGACGTGGTCGACATGACCGACGAGCAGTGGAGCCGGGTGCTCGACGTCACCCTTACCAGCCTGTTCCGCATGACCCGCGCCTTCCTGCCGCCGATGTACGCGGCGAAGACGGGGGTGATGGTCAACAATGCCTCGGTGCTGGGCTGGCGAGCGCAGAAGGGGCAGGCGCACTATGCCGCGGCCAAGGCCGGGGTGATGGCCTTCACCCGCTGCGCCGCGCTGGAGGCAGCCGATCACGGCGTGCGCATCAACGCGGTCGCTCCCAGCCTCGCCATGCACCCGTTCCTGGCCAAGGTGACCACCGAAGAGGCGCTGGCCAAGCTGGTGGAAAAGGAAGCCTACGGTCGTCCCGCAGAGGTGTGGGAAGTGGCCAACGTGATGGTGTTCCTCGCCAGCGAGCTGTCCAGCTACATGACCGGCGAGATCCTGCCGGTGTCGAGCCAGAGGGCCTGAGCATGAGCGATCCGACCATCTTCGAACAGCCGGTGAAACTGCTGGGCGCGGAAGGCACCCAGCTGGGGCCGACCGACTGGCTGCTGATCGACCAGGCGCGGGTGGACGGCTTTGCCGAGGTGACCGGCGATCACCAGTGGATCCATGTCGACGTGGAACGCGCCAAGAGCGGGCCTTTCGGCGGCACGATTGCCCATGGCTATCTCACCATGAGCCTGGTGAACTATTTCCTGCCGCAGCTGATCGAGGTTCGCGGCTTTTCGGCAGGCGTCAACGTGGGCGTCGACCGCCTGCGGTTCCTGTCGCCGGTGCTGGTCGGCTCGCGCATCCGCGCGACCGGCGAAATCGTCAGCGCGGAGGAGGTGAAGGGCGGCGTGCAGTCGGTCGTCCGCGTCACGATCCAGATCGAAGGGCCGGATGGCCAGCCCGCCGACAAGCCCGCCTGCGTTCTCGACACCATCAGCCGCTTTTATCCGGAGTAAGCACAATGCCCGATCCCGCCAAGATGGAAGCCGCCGTCCACGAATATGTCGCCGCCTTTGAAGCGGGCAGCGCCGAACGCGTCGCCGCGCTCTATGCCGAGAACGGCACTGTGGAAGACCCGGTTGGAACCCCGCTGAAGCGCGGTCAGGCCGAGATTCTCGAGTTCTACGGCTTCTCGATGCAGACCGGCGCCAGGCTGGAACTGCTCGGTCCAGTACGGGTGGTGGAAGACTATGCCGTGTTCCCCTTCGCCGTGCACCTGAACTGGGCCGGATCGCAGAAGCGGATCGACGTGATCGACACGTTCAAGTTCGATGAAAACAACAAGGTTGTCGAAATGCGGGCCTTCTGGGGCCCCGGCAACATGCACGACGCTTCCTGAGAGGACTGAAACAATGCGCGAAGCAGCCATCATCTCCACTGCCCGCACCGGGGTCGGCAAGGCTTACCGGGGGGCGTTGAACGATACCGAGGCGCCCCGGCTGGCAGCGCATGTCGTCGATGCCGCCGTGGCCCGTGCCGGGATCGATCCGGCGCGGATCGACGACGTCTACATGGGCTGCGCCAACCAGTGGAACACGCAGAGCTACAACCTTGGACGGCTGGCGGTGCACGGTTCGGTGCTGCCGGACAGCACCAGCGGTTTCACCATGGATCGCAAGTGCTCCTCCGGCCTCAACGCGCTGGCCTTCGCCGCGCGCGGGATCATTGCCAACGAGATCGATTGCGCGCTGTCGGGCGGCACGGAAAGCGTCTCGCTGACGCTGGACAAGCACTATCCCAATTTCCGCAACCGTTCGGAATGGGTGAAGCAGCACGATCCCTATGCCTACATGGCGATGATCGAGACCGCCGAAGTGGTGGCCGAACGCTATGGCATCAGCCGCGAGGATCAGGATCGCTTCGCCGCCACCAGCCAGCAGCGCGCCGCCGCAGCGCAGGAGGCAGGCGCCTTCGATGACGAGATCGTGCCGCTGACCGTCCAGAAGGCGGTGTTCGACAAGGAAGGCAACGAAACCGGCAAGGAAGAAGTCACCCTGACCCGCGACGAAGGCGTGCGGGCCGGAACGACCTATGAAAAGCTCAGCGAACTCAAGCCCGTCCACAAGCGCGGCATGGTGATCGAGGAAGGCAAGCATATCACTGCGGGCAACGCCAGCCAGCTGTCCGACGGGGCATCGGCGCAGGTGCTGATGGACCTCGATACCGCGCAGAAGGAAGGGCTGAACGTGCTCGGTGTCTATCGCGGCTTCCAGGTTGCCGGCTGCGGGGCCGACGAGATGGGCATCGGCCCCGTCTTCGCCATTCCCAAGCTGCTGGACCGCACCGGCCTGACCATCGACGATATCGGCCTGTGGGAGATCAACGAGGCTTTCGCCA
>JAGREI010000142.1 GCA_020446625.1 Erythrobacter sp. | reverse complement strand
TTTCGCTTGCCGGTCGCAGCTATGATGTGAAGGTCGGACACGGCCTGCGCGATAATATCGCCAGCAATTCTGCCGCCTTTGTGCGCAAGCCACGCATCGCCATGGTGGCCGATGCCAATGCGCAGGAATTGCACGGCAGACGCATCGACAAGTCGTTTGCCGATGCGGGCATTGCGATCGACTGGTTCACGGTTGAGCCGGGCGAAGCCTCAAAGGACTGGGCTACCCTGCAGCGGCTGACAGGATGGATGCTCGAGCTCGGCATCGAACGCGGCGATCACGTTTTTGCGCTGGGCGGCGGCGTGGTGGGTGACCTGACCGGTTTTGCCTGCTCGATCCTCAAGCGCGGCTGCGGCTTCGTGCAATTGCCGACGACCCTGCTGGCGCAGGTTGACAGCTCGGTCGGCGGCAAGACCGCAATCAACGCGCCTGCGGGCAAGAACCTGGTCGGCGCCTTCCACCAGCCCGCGCTGGTGCTGGCCGATACCGCCACGCTCGACACCCTGCCCCCGCGCGAGATGGGTGCCGGTTATGCCGAAGTGATCAAGTACGGCATCCTGGGCGATGCCGCCTTCTTCGACTGGTGCGAAGCCAACGGCGCGCAAGTAACCGCGCGCGATCCCGCCGCGCTGGAATATGCCGTTACCCAGAGCGTGCAGGCCAAGGCCCGCATCGTGGCGGAGGACGAGCGCGAGACGATGGATCGCCGCGCGCTGCTGAACCTTGGCCACACCTTCGGCCACGCGCTGGAAGCGCAGACCGGCTTTTCCGACCGCCTGCTGCACGGCGAGGCGGTGGCCATGGGCATGGTGCTGGCGGCGCGCTATTCGGCGCGGCTGGGCTATATCACCGCCAGCGATGCCGAGCGGGTGGCGACAGCCATCGCGGCGGCGGGCCTGCGCACCGGGATCGGTGCGCTGGGCCTCAACTGTTCGGGCCAGGCGCTGGCCGCGCACATGCTGCACGACAAGAAGATGGACGCAGGCACCCTGCCCTTCATCCTGCTGCGCGGCATCGGCCAGGCTTTCGTGGACAAGGCCGTGCAGCTGGCGGACGTGGCCGCCTTCCTCGACGAGGAACTGCGGAAAGGCTGAACGCGGCAGGCGACAGCCTGGCTTTGGCGCGCTAGGTGGTTGCCATTGCAACCTCTCCTAAGGGCCGCACCATGACCGTAGCCGAAGCCACCCCCACGCTGCACGATCCCGCCGACACCTCCTTCCTCGGCCACCCCAAGGGGCTGGGCTACCTCGCCTTTACCGAGGCGTGGGAGCGGTTTTCCTACTACGGGATGCAGACCCTGCTGGTGCTCTACATGGTCAACTTCCTGCTGCTGCCGGGAGAGGTGGAGAGCGTGGCGGGGATCGAGCAACTGCGCAGCCTCTACGGCGGGCTGGAAGGCCAGGCTTTCGCCAGCGCCATCTTCGGCACCTATGCCGCTAGCGTCTATCTCACCCCGATCCTGGGCGGGTTCCTGGCGGACAAGGTGCTGGGCAAGCGCCGTACAGTGCTGCTGGGCGCGGTGACCATGGCGGCGGGCCACTTCCTGATGGCCTTCAACGTCACCTTCCTGTTCGCGCTGCTGTGCCTGATCCTGGGTTCGGGCATGTTCAAGGGCAACATCGCCAGCCAGGTTGGCAGCCTCTACAACCCCGACGACCTGCGCCGCGCGGACGCCTTCCAGATCTTCTACCTCGGCATCAACGCGGGGGTGATCGCCAGCCCGCTGATCGTGGGGACGCTGGGCGAGACGGTGGGCTGGCACTACGGCTTCGGCGCGGCGGGCGTGGGCATGTTGATCGGCCTGGGCATCTACCTTGCCGGGCAGAAATACCTGCCGCGCGAACATTTCGACGTGCCGGGCGCGACCGAAGCCAAGGCCAAGGAACCGCGCGAGCCGATGACCAGCAAGGACTGGCTCGCCACGCTGGCGCTGGTGCTGCTGATCCCGGTGATGGCCGTCGCCATCGTTCCCAACAACCAGATATTCAACGCCTATCTCGTCTGGGGCGACCAGAGCTTTGCGCTCTACTGGGGCGATACCAAGCTGCCCACCAGCTGGCTGGTGACGCTGGATGCCATTGTCTCGGTCAGCTTCCTGGCGCTGGTGGCGCTGTTCTACCGCTGGTCGAAGACCCGCTGGCAGGAGCCCGACGAGCTGAGCAAGATGATCATCGGCTCGCTATTCTCGATGGGCGGCATGGCCTGCCTCTACCTTGCCGCGGCCACCACGCCGGCGGGCGAGAAGATCGGGCTGTTCTGGCCGGTGATGTTCCACATCGTAAACTCGATCGGCTTTGCCCACATGCTGCCGGTCAGCCTGGCGCTGTTCGCACGGCTCGCCCCCAAGCAGATCAACGCCACGGTGATCGGCCTCTATTACCTCGCCTTCTTCGGCGGCAATTCGCTGGTGGGCTATATCGGGGCAGAGTTCGAGACGATGCCGGTAACGCGGTTCTGGCTGATCCACATGGGCTTTGCGGCGGCGGCGGGCGCGGTGTTCGTGCTGTTCAAGCTGTTTCTGGCCAAGCGCCTGATGGGCGATGCGCACAGCGAGGACGTGGCGCTGGCCTAGAACCCCAGGGCAAACACCACCACGCCGCAACAGGTCGCGCAGGACAGCGAGGCTAGGCTGAATTCAGGCCAGCTCTGGAAACAGAGCGTGCCGTCCTCCAGGTCGACCACCCAGTTTGCCGCATCGCGCCGCATTCGCCAGGCGGCATGGGCAGACAGCAGCGCGACCAGGGCCGCCATCGCGACGAAGGTGATGGATATCCAGTGCATGGCCGCACGCCTCCCGATGCCAACCCATTTGGGGGTGGTAGGCTGCCACCTGAACAGATGTTCATCGCCGGGTCAGTGACGCAGATCACACATGGGCGAATTGTTCGCCATCACGCCGGATCAGCGCAGCAGCACCAGTTCCTCCGCCATGCTGGGGTGCAGCGCCATGGTATCGTCGAAGGCCGCCTTGGTCAGGCCCGCCTTCACCGCCACGGCGGCGGCTTGCAGGATCTCCGGCGCTTCGGGGCCGACCATGTGGATGCCCAGCACCTTTTCCGACACCGCGTCCACCACCATCTTGTACAGGCCGCGCTCGGGATGCGGGTTGAACATGTTCTTCATCGGCCGGAAGTCCGAGGTGTAGACCTTCACCTCGCCATATTCGCGCCGCGCCTGCGCCTCGGTCAGGCCCACGCCCGCCAGCGGCGGCTGGCTGAACACGGCGCTGGGGATGTTGTCATAGGCAATGGTGCGCGGGTTGTTGCCGAATACGGTATCGGCAAAGGCATGGCCTTCGCGGATGGCGACCGGGGTCAGCTGCACGCGGTCGGTCACGTCGCCCACGGCATAGATCGACGGGCAACTGGTGCGGTTGTAGTCGTCGACCGGAACAGCGCCATTGGCGGCCAGTTCGATCCCGGCGCTCTCCAGCCCCAGCCCCTGGGTATTGGGTTTGCGCCCGGTGGCGATCAGCACCTGGTCCACCACGATGGGGTTGGACGTGCCGAGGTCCACATGCAGCTTGCCATCGGCCTGTTTGTCGATGCGCTGGATCAGCGAATGCATGTGGAAATTGATGCCGCGCCCCATGGCGATGTGCAGCATCCGCTCGACGATCTGTTCGTCATAGCTGCGCAGGATGCGGTCGGTGCGATTGACCACGTGGACTTCGCTGCCCAGCGCGTCGAATATCCCGGCGAATTCCAGCGCGATATAGCCGCCGCCCACCACCATCAGGCACTGGGGCTGCTGTTCCAGGTGAAAGATCTCGTTCGAGCTGATGCAGTGTTCGGCACCGGGGAAATCAGGCATCATCGGCCAGCCGCCGGTGGCCACCAGGATATGGGCGGCGGTAATCTCGCGCCCGCTGGCCAGCATCACCGAGTTTGGGCCGGTGATCGTGGCGCGTTCGGCAAAGCGATCGACCTTGTGGCTGTCCAGCGTCTTGCCATAGAGCCCTTCCAGCCGGGTAACGTCGGCAGCCACGAAATCGCGCAGCTTGGCCCAGTCGAAGCTCTTGTCGCCAATGGTCCAGCCGAACCCTTCGGCGTGGCTCAGTTCGTCGGCAAACATGCTGGCATAGACCAGCATCTTCTTGGGCACGCAGCCGCGGATCACGCAGGT
>JAGREI010000141.1 GCA_020446625.1 Erythrobacter sp. | reverse complement strand
TCGTGCGCGCGCTGCGCGCGGGCGGCGTCACCATCATCCTGACCACCCACTACATCCAGGAAGCCGAGGCGATGGCCGACCGCGTCGGCGTGATCAACAAGGGGCAGATCCTGCTGGTCGACGAGAAGGACGCGATCATGGCCAAGCTGGGCCGGACCGAGGCGCACTTCACCCTCGAACGCCCGCTGGCCGCGATCCCCACGTCGCTGACCGCCTATCCGCTGCACCTGGAGGACGAGGGGCGGCGGCTGGTCTATCGCGGCGGCGACGGCACCGGCAGGGGCAAGCGCGAGGTGGCCGACATCACCTGCGCGCTGGTGCAGCAGCAGATCGTGTTCACCGGGCTGGAAACGCGCGAAAGCACGCTGGAGGATATCTTCGTCGACCTGGTGGAAGACAAGCCGGCGGAGGTGGCGGCATGAACTGGAGAGGCTCTTACGCCATCCTGCGGCACGAGCTGGTGCGCTTCTTCCGCACCGCCTTCGGCTCGATCCTGTCGCCGGTGCTCACCACCAGCCTCTATTTCGTGGTCTTCGGCGCCGCCATCGGCAGCCGCATCCAGGAAGTGGACGGGGTGGCCTATGGCGCCTTCATCGTCCCCGGCCTGCTGATGCTCACCCTGCTGGGCGAAAGCACCAGCAACGCCAGCTTCGGCATCTACATGCCCAAGTTTACAGGCGCGATCTACGAGCTGCTGTCCGCCCCCGTGGGGCTGGCCGAAACGCTGATCGGCTTCGTCGGCGCGGCGGTGCTGAAGTCGCTGATCATCTCCGCGATCATCCTGGTCACGGCCATGCTGTTCGTCGACTATACCATTGCGCACCCGCTGCTGGCCTTCGGCTATATCGTGCTGGTGGCCAGCGCCTTCTCGCTGTTCGGCTTTATCCTCGGGCTGTGGGCCGACGGGTTCGAGAAACTGTCCATCGTCCCAATGCTGATCCTCACCCCGCTCACCTTCCTGGGCGGCACCTTCTACTCGGTGTCCATGCTGGCCCAGCCGTGGAGCACGGTGGCCCAGCTGAACCCGGTGTTCTACCTGATCAACGGCCTGCGCTGGACCTTCACCGGCACGGCAGACGTTCCCATCGGCCTGGCCTTCGGCATGACCATGGCCTTCGTGATCGGCTGCGTGGTGGTGATCGGAGTGATCTTCAAGACGGGCTGGCGCCTGCGCGAGTGAGCGGCTAGCGGGGCAAGCATGAACCCCCGCTTCCAGTTCACCATTTCCGCCACTGATGGCAAGGCGCGCACCGGCACGATCCGGATGCGCCGCGGCGAAATCCGCACGCCTGCCTTCATGCCCGTCGGCACCGCTGCCACGGTCAAGGCGATGAAGCCCGAGGACGTGCGCGCCACGGGGGCGGACATCATCCTGGGCAATACCTACCACCTGATGCTGCGTCCCGGCGCGGAGCGGGTGGCGCGGCTGGGCGGGCTGCACGAATTCATGCGCTGGAAGCGCCCGATCCTGACCGACAGCGGCGGCTACCAGGTGATGAGCCTTTCGGACCTGCGCAAGCTGACCGAACAGGGGGTGGAATTCCGCAGCCACATCGACGGCAGCAAGCACATGCTCAGCCCCGAACGCAGCATGGAGATCCAGCGCCTGCTGGGCAGCGATATCGTGATGGCCTTCGACGAATGCCCGCGTGCCGATCGCCCGATGAAGGAAATCGAGGCAAGCATGGAACTGTCGATGCGCTGGGCGCAGCGCAGCCGCGATGCCTTCGACGCTGGCGGGGAGCACGCCGCCAATGCCGCCTTGTTCGGCATCCAGCAGGGCGCGCTCGACCGATCCTTGCGCGCCCGCTCTGCCGAGGCGCTGCGCGAAATCGGCTTTGACGGCTATGCCATCGGCGGCCTGGCCGTGGGCGNNNAGGAGGCGATGTTCGCCACGCTCGACTTCGCAGCCGACATGCTGCCCGAAAATGCGCCGCGCTACCTGATGGGCGTGGGCAAGCCCGACGACCTGGTGGGCGCGGTGGAGCGCGGGGTGGACATGTTCGACTGCGTGCTGCCCACCCGTTCGGGCCGCAACGGGCAGGCCTTCACCTGGAACGGCCCGGTCAACCTGCGCAACGCCGGCCATGCCGAGGATTCTGGCCCGCTCGATGCGCGCTGCCCGTGCCCCACCTGCACCAGCTACAGCCGCGCCTATCTCCACCATCTCACCAAGGCGGGCGAGATCCTGGGCGCCATGCTGCTGACCGAACACAACCTGTCGTTCTACCAGCAGCTGATGCAGGCCATGCGCCAGGCGATTGCCGAAGGGCGGATGGCGGCCTTCGGGGAAAGTTTCAGAAAAGACTATCTTTCAAGCCATTGATGTGGTGCATTTTCCCCGATTCGAAGGGGACTGCGATGATCACGAAATGGCGCTGCGGCATCGCCTTGGCCGCGCTCCTACTGGCCAATCCGGCGCTGGCGCAGCAGATGTCGGTCGAGGAACTAGCCGCCCGCTATGGCGCAAGGCAAAGCGTGCTGGACATCAGCCTTTCGCCATCGGGTTCGCAGGTGGCCTATATCGCCAGCGACAATGCCACTACCGAAGTCCTCTACGTGGTCGACCTCAACGGCGATGGTGAGCCGCGCGCGCTTACCCGGCTGGGAGAAGCCGATGCCGAACTCACCGGTTGCGACTGGGCGAATGACGTGTGGCTGGTTTGCGAGGTGCTGGGCTACACGCAGGCCAACGGTTCCGTGCCGATCAACTTCACGCGGCTGCTGTCGGTGGCGACCGACGGCTCTGAACCCAACATGCTCACCTCCAACCGTTCGACGCGCGCCTATGGCTTGCAACAGGATGGCGGCAGCGTGCTGGCGCTGGATGTTGAGGGAGAGGAAAACCGCATCCTGATGACGCGCGATTTCCTTGCTGAAACCACTATCGGCACGCGACTGGCGAACGAGCAGGCCGGGCTGGGGGTGGAGATGGTGGACGTCACTCGCAACCGCCGCCGCACGGTGGAATCACCGGACGAATTCGCCAGCCGCTATGTGGCTGACGAGACGGGGGCGGTGCGCCTGAAGGTGCGCCGCCTCATGGACAGTGCGGGAAGGCTGACTGGCGAGACACAATACCTGTACCGCACGGCAGATTCCAGCCGCTGGCAATCCTTCACCGGCGATCTCGACGGGTTCCGTCCGGTGGCGGTCAGCGCGGCGGACAATGTCGCTTACGGCTTCCAGACGCGCAATGGCTATCAGGGCCTCTATCGCGTGGCGATGGACGGTTCCGGTTCCAGCGAGGAAGTGATGGCACGCTCCGATGTCGATGTCGATTCGCTGATCAGGATCGGTCGCCAGCAGCGGGTGGTGGGTGTCAGCTATGCCACCGAAAAGCGGCAGATTGCCTATCTCGACGAGGATCTGGCGAACCTGGCGCGGCGGTTGCAGGCGGCTCTTCCGGGCAGCCCGCTGATCAACATCACCGATGCCTCGGCGGATGAACGCACGCTGCTGGTGGTGGCATCCAGCGATGTCGATCCGGGCATGACCTACCTGCTGGAACGCGACACCAATTCCCTTTCGCCGTTGCTGCCCCTGCGCGATCCGCTGGTGGACCTGCCCATGGCACCCATGCAGCCGGTGGAATTTCCGGCGGCGGACGGCACCATGATTCCCGGTTACCTGACCATGCCGCTGAACGCCGAAGGGCCGGTTGCGGCCATTGTCATGCCGCACGGCGGGCCGGGCGCGCGCGACTATTGGGGCTTTGACTGGATGGTGCAGTTCCTCGCCGCGCGCGGCTATGCCGTCTTGCAGCCCAATTTCCGCGGCTCGGCTGGCTATGGCGAGGACTGGTTCGGGCGCAACGGCTTCCAGGCGTGGGAAACCGCGATTGGCGATGTGAACGACGCCGGGCGCTGGCTGGTGGCGGAAGGGATTACCGATCCCGCGCGGCTGGGCGTGGTCGGCTGGTCCTATGGCGGCTATGCGGCGCTGCAATCGCAGGTGCTCGATCCCGATCTGTACCGTGCCGTGGTGGCGATTGCCCCGGTGACCGACCTTGGCCTGCTGGTGGAGCAATCGCGCGACTACACCAATTACCAGATCGTCCGCCGCTTCGTGGGCGAGGGACCGCATGTGGCGGCGGGCAGCCCGGCAGACCATGCCGATCGCTTCCGCGCGCCGGTGCTGCTGTTCCACGGTACGCACGACATGAACGTCAACAGCTACCAGTCCGAACGGATGGAGCAGCGATTGCAGGCGGCCGGAGCAAGCGTGCGGCTGGTGGAATACGACGGGCTCGATCACAGTCTAGACCACGGGCAGGCGCGCGGGAACATGCTGCTGAATATCGACAGCTTCCTCAGCGAGCATCTGCACCAGTAGGGGCGCGCGAATTCGCTTTCCTACAGGCGGCAGGTGCCACCAGCTTCGCCGCGCCCTTCCTCATCCGTCGGGCAGGCTGTTTGACGCGTCCGATCCCCCCCTTTCGCCTGCGGCCCCACCGCAAGGCCAAGCCCCGCTTGTATTACATCAACTAAAGTCGCTTCCGTTCACCCGGCGTCCCTGCAAGCTGAACGAATCGCCCAACAAAAAAGGGCGGCCCCGCAGGACCGCCCTTTTTGAATTCGTGTCGGTAAATCGACTTAGCGCGAGTAGAACTCGACCACCAGGTTCGGTTCCATCAGCACCGGATAAGGTACTTCGTCCAGCGTCGGCACGCGGGCGAAGGTCACCTTGTCGTTGCCGTCGACCACCACGTATTCGGGAATGTCACGCTCGGGCAGGCTCTGCGCCTCGATCACCAGCGCCATTTCCTTGGCCTTGTCGCCCAGGCTGATCACGTCACCCACGTCGCAGCGGCGGCTGGCGACGTTGCACTTCACGCCGTTCACGCGGATGTGGCCGTGCGAAACCAGCTGGCGGGCGGCGAAGATCGTCGGCGCGTACTTGGCGCGGTAGACGATCATGTCGAGGCGGCGCTCGAGCAGGCCGATCAGGTTCTGGCCGGTGTCGCCCTTCATCTTCACCGCGTCCTTGTAGGTGGAGCGGAACTGCTTTTCGGTAACGTCGCCGTAGTAGCCCTTCAGCTTCTGCTTGGCGCG
>JAGREI010000140.1 GCA_020446625.1 Erythrobacter sp. | reverse complement strand
ATCTTGTGCGCGCCGGTGTGATTGAGCTCCTCGCGCTTGAACCACACCTGCGCGCCGCCGAAATGCTCGGTCAGCCGTTCGGCAAAGTAGAGCGGGCTGGGGCGGCCGACATAGTGTTCCAGCAGGTCATCGAACTGCGCCTTGAACGCAGGGTCCACCTTGGCCGCGTTGTATTCCCGCTCCAGGTCGAGGATCAGCGGCATCAGCGTTTCGGCAACGTAGCGACCGCCGAACTGGCCGAAGTGGCCGCGCTCGTCAGGCTGGTTGCGGAAGGAGTTGGGCTTCGATTCAGTCATCGGTTCCGCCTCTTGCAGAGAGGTGGCGCCAAGTCCAGCAACGGCTCGTCGAATGCCCAGGTCGCGGCTGTGCAGTTCGTCGGATTTGGACGGCTGTTGGCCGACTGGTTCATTTTCGCGCAAGCTCCAAGTCACCATTGGGGCGGCAGGACGAACCGGGCATGGGGCCTGGTGTCCAGGAGAATAACATCATGAATACCCTCAAGATTGCCGCAGCGACCCTGGCCGCTGCTGCCGGCCTCATCGCCATTCCCGCCGCCGCGCAGGATGCCCCCGGCACCGCTCGCGTCGAAGCGCGCGGCGGTATCGCCTGGGCTGCCGGCAACGAGGAAGCCGTCGCGGGTGTCGCGGCCGGTTACGACTTCGACCTGGGCGACACGCTGTTCGTGGGCGTCGAAGGTTCGGCCGACAAGGTGCTGGCCGGCGGTGCCGACGTGGTCTGGGGCGTGGGTGGCCGCATCGGCGCGCACGTCAGCGACCGTGGCCGCCTCTACGCCGCTGGCGGCTATGCCTTCGGTGACGGCGAAGACGTGCCCTACCTGGGCGCGGGCTACAGCCACCGCGTGACCGACAGCGTTTACCTCACCACCGAATATCGCCACTTCTTCAGCGATTTCGTCGACGTGAACGCGGCCACCGTGGGCGTGGGCTTCAACTTCTGATCGGGTTCATCCTGACAAGCGGAAAGGGCGGTCCTGCGGGGCCGCCCTTTTTGCGTCAGGCCCCATTTGCTTCAGGCTGCGGCCTTGCGTGCGGCCAGCGCGGCTTCGCAGAAGGCGCGGATCTTGCCCGCATCCTTCACCCCCGGTGCCGATTCGAGGCCCGAGCTCGCATCCACCAGCGGCGCGCCGGTGTAGCGAATCGCATCGGCCACGTTCTGCGGGCCAAGCCCGCCCGCCAGCCCCCAGGGCAGCGCATGGCGATGGCCCAGCAGCAGCCGCCAGTCGAGCGCCAGGCCATTGCCGCCCGGCAGCGCGCCTGCGGCGGCATCGTAGATCAGCCGGTGCGCGGCCTCGCGATACTTGGCCGCACCTTCCAGCGCCGCGCGATCCTTCACCCCGATCGCCTTCCACACTTCCAGCTGCGAATTGTCCTTGATCAGCGCCAGCCATTCCGGCGTTTCCTTGCCGTGCAGCTGCAACACGTCGGGCTGCACTTCCTGCAACAGTTCGGCGGTGGGCTTGGGTTCCATGTTCACCGTCAGCAGCACCGTCTTCACCTGCTTGGGCACCATGGCGCGCAGCTTCACCGCATCGGCCAGGCTGACGTGGCGCGGGCTTTTCTCGAAATGCACCAGCCCGACGTGGGTGGCCCCGGCATCGGCGGCGGCCTTGATGGCGTCGGGCGTGGTGAGTCCGCAAATCTTGATGAGCTGTTCGGGCATGGGTCTTCAAATAGGCGAATCGACAAGTCACGCAAAGTGGGGCAGACCATTTAACGAAACATTCTAGGGGGAAGTGCAGATGCGTAAGATGTGTGCGGCGAGCCTGGCCCTGGTGCTGGCGGCGTGTAACCCGATGGCGCAGATGAGCGACGCGGATAGCGAGATCGCGGAGTTCCACGAGAACTTCAACGCCAGCAACTGGGATGCGATCTGGAACGGCGCCTCGGACGATTTCCGCGCCTCGCTGACGCGGCAGGAATTCGATGCCTTCATGGACCGGATGCGCGCCAGCGTGGGGGAATACCAGGACGGCAGCCAGGCCGGTTTCAACGTCAACACCAACAACGGCGTGACCACCACCGAGATCACGCTGGACACCACCTACGAAAACGGCACGGCGGACGAGGTGTTCACCTTCGTCGGCTCGGGCGAGCAGATGCAGTTGCTCAACTGGAACATCGATTCGACCGCGCCCTGGGCGGACGAACCCGCCGCGCAGCAGCCCGAACCGCAGATGGCGCCGGGACCGGACGCTGGCGGTGATGAGGGCATGGGGGGCAAGCCGATGGGCGATGCGGCTGCCGCACCTGCTCCCGCGCCTGCGCCTGCCGATACAGGCACCGGCAAATAGCCGCCTGACGCCCTAAAGCGTCGCCTCGATCTCCCGCGCGGCTTGCAACGGGTCGTCCGCGCGGCTGATCGGGCGGCCGATCACCAGCACCGATGCACCATCGTCGCGGGCCTGGCGCGGGGTGACGACGCGCTTCTGGTCGCCCGCGCCCGAACCTGCCGGGCGCAGGCCGGGGACGACGAAGAAGCCTTTCTTCCACTGCTTGTGTACCGCGCCCACTTCCTGCCCGGAACACACGATCCCGTCGAGGCCCGCTGCCTCGGCCAGTTCGGCCAGCCGCATCACGTGATCGTGCGCTGAACCGGCCACGCCGGTGCGCATCAGGTCACGCTCGTCGAGGCTGGTGAGCATGGTGACGGCCACCACCTTGGTGTGCTCGCCCGCCGCCGCCTTGGCGTCTTCCATCATCGCCCGTCCGCCCGAGGCGTGGACGGTCATGATCGCGGGTTCCAGCACGTGTAGCGCCTGCATCGCGGCGGCCACGGTGTTGGGAATGTCATGCAGTTTCAGGTCGAGGAAAATGGGCAGGCCCAGGTGCGCCATTTCCAGCACGCCGTGGGTGCCGTGGGCGCAGAAGAACTCCAGCCCCAGCTTGATCCCGCCCACGTGGCCGCGCACTTTCTCGACCAGCGCCCTGGCCGCATCCAGCTGCGGCACGTCGACGGCAAGATAGACCGGATTGCTCATAGCAGGGTGCCAGGCTCCTTGCCTTCGTCGGCCTTGGGTTCCGCGGCGGATTCTGCGGCGGGTTCGGCGTCAGGCTGCAAGGGCGTTTCCGGTTCAGGTGCGGGAGCGGGGGCAGGGGCCGGGTCAGTCTTGGGCGTCACCGCAACCGGGGTGGCGGCCACTGTGCGCGCGGCATTTTCCAGGCTGGCGATGCGGCGCGCGGTGCTCCACTTGTGCGCGCGATGGATCAGCCACATCGGCGCGAAACCCAGCAGGAAAAACACTAACGCAATGAAGCCAACTGGCCATTCGAACAGCAGACCGCCACCATCACTACCGGGCCAGAACTTGACCTCATGCCGCTCACCGAAATTCATAATGACGAACGCCACAACAATGGCCGTCAAAATAACCCAGCCAATTGTTCGAAGGTTCTGCATCGGGTTCCTCTCGTTCAAGCGACCTGCGTCTGGCCGATGCTAGGCGCAAGAAACGGGCTTGGCTACTCCCCGAAAACCCGCGCGAAGATCGTGTCGACGTGCTTGAAGTGGTAGTCGAGGTTGAACTTCTCGGCCAGCTCCTCCGCGCTCATGGCGGCGCGCACTTCCTCGTCGGCTTGCAGCAGTTCGAGCAGCGACAGCGCGCCGTCCGATTCCCACACCTTCATCGCGTTGCGCTGGACGAGGCGATAGGCGTTGTCGCGGGTGATGCCCGCCTGCGTCAGCGCCAGCAGCACCCGCTGCGAGTGGACGAGGCCGCCCATCCGGTCGAGGTTCTTCTGCATCCGTTCGGGGTAGACCAGCAGCTTGTCGACCACGCCGGTAAGGCGGGCCAGCGCGAAATCGAGCGTGATCGTGGCGTCCGGCCCGATGAAGCGTTCGACCGAGGAGTGCGAGATATCGCGTTCGTGCCACAGCGCCACGTTTTCCAGTGCGGGCAGGGCATAGGCGCGGATCATCCGGGCCTGCCCGGTCAGGTTCTCGGTCAGGATCG
>JAGREI010000139.1 GCA_020446625.1 Erythrobacter sp. | reverse complement strand
GTGTTCGAGAAGGTGGGGGTCAACGTCTCCACTGTCATGGGCGAATTCGCGCCGCAGTTCGCCGGCACGATCAACGGCGCCAGCGTGGAACACCCGCAGTTCACCGCCACCGGCATTTCGCTGGTCGCGCACATGGCCAACCCGCACGTGCCCGCCGTCCACATGAACACCCGTTTCCTCACCACGCAATCGGCCTGGTTCGGCGGCGGGGCGGACCTCAATCCGCCGATTGAATATGCCGAGGATACCGAAGCCTTCCACGCCCGCCTGCGCGCGGCCTGCGCAGGCCACAATCCCACCTATTACGAGAAGTTCAGGAAGTGGGCGGACGACTATTTCTACATCCCCCACCGCCAGGTCCATCGCGGCGTGGGCGGGATCTTCTACGACCACCTGGAATGCGAAGACCTGGCGGCCTTCGACCGCAACTTCGCCTTCACCCGCGACGTGGGCGAAGCGTTTCTGGATGCCTTCCCGAAGATCGTGCGCAAGCGCATGGGCATGGAATGGAGCGAGGAGGAGAAAGCCGCCCAGCGCGAATGGCGCGGGCGCTATGTTGAGTTCAACCTGGTCTATGACCGGGGGACGCTGTTCGGCCTGAAGACTGGCGGCAATATCGACGCGATCCTGATGAGCCTGCCGCCTGAGGTGACCTGGGGGTGAGGGCAAGCGGCCCTGGCGTCGCGGCGTTTCAGGTCTTTGCCGGACGCGGATCCTTGAAATTCGTCCACATCTCGGGGCGGAACCAGTCGCAGAGCAGGTGCGGCAGGGCGGCGTGCAGCGCATCGAATTCGGCGCGCGGAGCGTTCAGCGCGGTACCCAGGAATTTCAGGCCCTGCATCGCCTGCAAGGGGGCCAGGCTCTGGTCGCCAAGTCTGGTGCCGGTCAGGAACAGCGCATCCAGGTCGAAGGCGGCGAGCGGGGCAAGGCTTGGTATGGATTGCGCGGTGTAGAGGCTTCCTTCAATTCCCAGCACCTTGAGCTGTGGAGCCAGAGGCCGCAGCCATTCGATGTCTGCCATGTGCCTGGCATTTTCGATGAAGAGGGTTTCCAGCTTGGGCAGCGCAAGAAGCGGCGTGAAGTCAGTGATGTTGCGCGGTGAATCGATCTTGAGCACGCTCAGTTCGGACAGCGCGGCAAGCGGCGCGAGATCGACCGCGGTGACGGGATATTCCAGCGCCAGGTAAGTGAGCTGGCCAAGACAGCCGATCTCTTCGAGGAATGCCTGGTTGACCGAATGGGCTTCCAGCACGCGCAAGGCGCTGCGAAGGCCGACCCCGCGATGCGAATTCTTGTCCCGCGCCAGGCGAGCACATTCGGCAATGTCGGGAATATCCGTGCCACGGTGGTATAGCGGGCAATCCGGCCACCGGGAATCCAGCCGGAAGCGATATTGCTCATTCAATCTGCCTGCTTCTTCTTGCATGAGCATCACCTAATCCGCTGCTTCTGAAGAGGGCAAGCGGTTCGCAGGTTGACTCTGGCAAGTCAGGCCAGTTCACCGGGTCTTCAAAGCCCCCGCCGAAACCCCGCCAACCTCTCCACCGCATCATCCAGCACCGCCTCCTGCTTGGCGAAGCACAGGCGCAAATATCCCTTGTCCGCACCGTCGCGGTAGAAGGCGGAGAGCGGGATGGTGGCGACGCCCGCCTCGCGCAACAGCCGTTCGGCCACCATTTCGTCGTCCGCAGGCAGGCCCGATGCGGCAAGGTCCATGCTGACGAACCACGACCCGGCGCTGGGCAGCACCGCGAAGCCTGCCGCTTCCAGTCCGTCGATCAGCTGCTGCCGCCTTGGCGCGTAGGTGGCGCGGTGACTGGCGTGCCATTCCGGCGGCAGCGCCAGTCCTTCGGCCACGGCCCATTGCAGCGGCACGGCAGAGGTGAAGGTGAGCCACTGGTGCTGGCCCGCGATCATTGCAGCCAGGGGCGGCGCGGCCAGGGCCCAGCCCAGTTTCCAGCCTGTCAGGCTGAACAGCTTGCCCGCCGATCCCACCTTGATCGAACGGTCGCGCAAGCCCGCAAGATGCAGCGGCGAACAGTGCGCATCGCCGGTGAAGATCATCGCCTCCCACACCTCGTCGCACAGCAGCACGAGGTCATGGGCCTCGCACAGCGCGCCCAGCCGTTCGAGCGCGGCGCGGGGGATCAGGGTGGAGGTGGGGTTGTTGGGGGTGCAGGCCACGATCATGCGGGTGGCGGGCGTGATTGCTGCCTCCAGCGCATCGAAGGGGATCGACCAGTCAGGCGGGCTCAGGCTGACCATGCGCACCGCGCCGCCCGCGCGCTCCACCAGCGGCACATAGGCATCGTAGCAGGGTTGCAGCAGCACCACCTCGTCGCCCGGCTGCACGAAAGCGAGGATAGAGGCCGCCAGCGCCTCGGTCGCGCCGGAGGTCACCACCACGTGCTCGGGCGTCAGCGCCAGCCCCTGCTCGCGCCGGTAGAAGTCGCACACCGCCTGCCGCAGTTCGGCAAGGCCGCGCATCGGCGGATACTGCTGCGAATGCTCCGCCAGCGCGCGCTGCGCCATGGCGATCAGTTCGGGCGCGTGTTCGGCATCGGGAAAGCCCTGCCCCAGGTTGATCGCCCCCGTCTCCTGCGCCAGCGCAGACATGCGGGTGAAGACGGTGGTGGGGGGCGTGGTCAGGCGCATGGTGCGCTCCTTGTGGAGCGGGCCTGCCGTAGCCGCAAGCTACTCCGCCCGCGCGTCCAGTTCCATCAGCTCGTCGACGTTGCGCAGCGCCTGGCGGCCCGGCTGGTCGACGCGGCTCATGTAGAGGCTTTGCAGGTAGGCCAGGTCGAACCGGGTCAGCCGTTCGGGCGGGCTCACCGCGTCTTCGTCGAACAGCGCGAGCACGGTTTCGTAGGCGTTCTCCTCACGCGGGGGGCGGGTCTGCGCCAGGGTGCGCATGGTGGCATAGTCGCCCAGCGCCCAAGCATCGAGGTGCGCGATCGCGGAACGCTGCACCAGCATCACCGACATCTCGATATCCTGCCGCACGGCGGCGTGGGTGCGCGACATCTGGGTGACGGGGTTGGCGGGAATCTCGCCCCCGCTGCGCGCTTCGGCGGCGGCCAGCGCGGTGTTGCCGGGCGAGGCGATCGGCATCCCGTCGGGGTTGCGCACCGAGATGACGTTCCAGGCCAGCACCGGCCCTTCCTGTTCGGTCACCGCCTTGCGCGCCCAGTAGTCGAGCCCGCGCACCAGGAAGGCATTGTCGTCGCGCAGCCGCTGGAAGGTTTCGCGCGGATCGTTGACGAAGATCACCCACAGGTTGGCGGGGCAACCGGCTTCCTGGTTCACCTCCACGCCAGCGCGGGTGGCGTTGTCGTAGATGCGGTCGATCAGTGCCTGCGCGTTGTCGGGCGACAGGCCCCAGACGCCGGGGCAGACCGGACGCTGGAAGCGGGCGAGCGGATCGCCGCTGTAGGCCTGGCGGCCGGTGACGTCGCGCGCCAGCTGGCCCACTTCGTTGCCGTCGACGCTGCGTTCGCCTTCCACCACGATATCGCCGTGCCGGTCACGCTGGACCTGCTCCTGCGCCGCCACGGGCAGCGCGCTGGCGCAGGCCAGCAGCGTTGCCAGAATGGCCTTGGTGGTGGTCCGGGTCATGCGCATGTCTCCTCTGCCTGCGGGTCATAGCAGACAAGTGGCTGAACCGGCACGCCAATCTGCCAAGCGCCGATTCCGCACCGATCAGCGGATGACAGCGGCGCCTGCCCTGCCTATGGTTGCGACAGATACCAGAACACGTCGCACCGGAGAATTCATGCGTTTCGCCCCCCTTGCAGCCCTGCTGCCGCTTGCCCTGTTCACCGCCTGCAAGGGCGACCTGCCCGAAACCGAGCGCGTGATCGCGCCGATCCTGACCAGCGAACAGGCCTTCGACGAATTCACCTATGCCCGCCCGACCGAGGCGCGGGTGACGCATGTGGCGCTCGACCTGGCGCTCGACTTCGACAGCCACACCGTCGCCGGCACCGCCACGCTGGACGTGCAGGCGGCGGACGGGGTGGACGAGGTGGTGCTCGATTCCAACGGCCTGGTGATCAGCGGCGTCACCGACGGTGCGGGCCAGGCGCTCGATTTCACCGTGGGCGAAAGCGACCCGGAAAAGGGTGAGCCGATCACCGTCAGCCTGCCCGCCCGCACCGGCGACGAACTGCAACAGGTGGTGATCACCTATGCCAGCGAGCCGGGGGCGGAAGCGCTGCAATGGCTTTCCCCCGAACAGACCGCAGGCGGGGAGCACCCCTTCCTGTTCAGCCAGGGTCAGGCGATCCTCAACCGCAGCTGGATCCCCACGCAGGATTCGCCCGGCATCCGGCAGACCTGGGAAGCCCGCATCACCGCGCCCGAACCGCTGACCGTGGTGATGAGCGGCATCAGCCAGGGCGAGCCGGAGGACGTGGGAGAAGGCCGCCGCGCCTTCAGCTTCGCCATGGATAACTCCGTCCCGCCCTACCTGATCGCCATGGCCGCCGGGAACATCGAGCACGCCGAACTCGGCCCGCGCTCGGGCGTCTGGGCGGAACCCGTCACGCTGGCCGCCGCCACCGAGGAACTGGCCGACACCGAAGCCATGATCGACGCCGCCGAGGCGATCTACGGCCCCTATCGCTGGGGCCGGTACGACATGATCGTGCTGCCGCCCAGCTTCCCCTATGGCGGGATGGAAAACCCCACGCTGACCTTCCTCACCCCCACCTTCATCGCGGGCGACCGTTCCAACACCGGGCTGGTGGCGCACGAACTGGCGCATAGCTGGTCGGGCAACCTCGTCACCTATGCCAGCTGGCGCGACGGCTGGCTGAACGAAGGCGTCACCTCCTATTTCGAAAGCCGCATCACCGAGGCCGTGTTCGGGGAAAAGCGCGCCGAGCAGGAATATGCGCTCAGCTACAACTCGCTGGAAACGGCCGTGGCCGAGGCCGGGGCCGACAATCCCGTCACCGCCATGCGCACGCCGGAAGGGACCAGCCCCTTCGATACCATCGGAGAGGCGAGCTACGACAAGGGCACCGTATTCCTGCGCACGGTGGAGCATATCGTGGGCCGCGAAGCCTTTGACGAATTCATGCGCAGCTGGTTCGACGATCACGCTTTCCAGCCCGCCACCAGCGAGATGTTCCTCGCCGCGCTGCGCGAACACCTGGTGCATGGGGATCAGGAGCTGGAAGACCGGCTGATGCTGGATGACTGGGTCTATGGCACGGGCATTCCCGAAAACGCGCTGGCGCCCGATCCGGCGGCCTTTGCCGAGGTCGACGCTGCGGCGGCGGCCTTTGTCGATGACGGCACCCTGCCGCTGGCCACCGAATGGCGCGGCTGGACCGGGGCCGAACAGCAACGCTTCCTGCGCGAACTGCCCGAAGTGATGACGGCGCCGCAACTGACGCAGCTGAACGAGGCGCTGGGCCTGTCGGGCAATGGCAACAACGAGGTGTTGTTCCTGTGGCTGCACGCTGCCATGCGCAACCAGTACGATCCGGCGGTGCCGCAGGCAGCGGAATTCCTCCACCGGGTTGGCCGCAACAAGTTCGTCAGCCCGCTGTACCGCGCCATGTGGGAAACCGGCGGCTGGGGCCGTCCGATCGCCCGGCGCATCTACGCCACGTCACGCCCCGGCTATCACTCGATGACGCGCGGCAGCGTGGACGCGATCGTGGGGTGGGAGGAAGAAGCCCCCAACGGCTAGGTCACGCAATGCCCCACTGACCCGGCCGCTGGGGGCACGCGGCGCTCAGGCCGCGAGCTTGTCTGCCAGCTTGGCGGCATCGGCCCAGTTGCCGTGCAGGCCCTGCCGCAGGCGGATCGGCAGCTTGGCGCGCGCGATCGGCCCCTTGGCCACGTCGCAGGCATCAAAGATGCACAGGTCCGAATAGTTGCGCACGTGGTCGTCCACCAAGGCCACGAGCCAGCCGTCCCCTTCGGGCGCATCGGCGCTGCGCGGCACGAAGCAGGGTTCCTGCAAGGAACCGTCCGGCCCGCACCACCAGCTGCTTTCCGTGCCCGTGGCGAGATCGAAGTGGGTGAGGGTGTTGATCACGCCTGCGAAGGGTCCGGGAGGGCCGTTGTAGGGCTTGGCCAGATCGTAGGTGATCATCCAGCCGTGGCGATAGGGCTTGCCCGCCATGCGATCGTCGATGCGCGGGAATTCGCCCGGCGCCTTGCCCAGGGGTACCACGCTCTCGACCACGTCCTCGTTGCTGGTGAGGTCCACGGTGATGCGCACCAGCTCGGTCATGGCCAGCATGGGATCGAAGGGCGCGCCGTCCTTGTCGGGGAAGAAGGGCAGGCTGCCGATCTTGCTGGCTGGCGTGTCGAGATGCACCTTTGTCCCTTCGGCAAAGGCATTCATCACGTGGCACGAACACAGTCCGGCCTCGTGCTTGAACCATCGCATGTCGCTGCCATCGCCATCGCGGCGCATCACGCCCAGGTAAGTGGGCAGGCTGCGATCATAGTAGAAGTGCGGGCGATCCTGCTCCAGCACCGTGGGGTCGGAGCTATAGGGTGACACGGGGATCACCACGTAATCGCCCGCGATGCTGAAGTCGTGCAGCATGGTGTAGTACGGCACTTCGAATTCCGCCCGGCGGACAATGTTGCCTTCGCGGTCGATCTCGAAATAGGTGCCGTCGCGCGACAACTCGCCCTTGGCGGCATAGCTGATGTTGCAGAAGCGGCCGGTTTCGGGGTCGATCTTGGGATGCGCGCCGAAGGTGTTCAGCGCCAGTTCGCCGTTCCAGTCGGTATAGCCCTGGGTATCGAGCGACAGCTTGTCCATGACCAGGCAGGGGCTGTCTTCTTTCATGGCCAGCAGGTCATCCCCGAACACCAGCACATTGGTGTTGGCGGTGCCGCGATGCTGGCCGATCACGCTGGGATCGTCGGTGCGGGCATTGCGGTAGGAACCGAACAGCGCCTTGCCCGCTTCGTTCTCCAGCTTCCACTTGTCGGTGCGGGCATAGCGTTGCTTGAAGCCGATCCGCCCGTCCTTCACGCGGAACATGGATACCATGCCGTCACCGTTGAAGAACTGGTCACCCCCGCCCATGCGCGGGGCGAACTGCGGATCGGGATGCACGCGGTAGAAGGCGCCTTCCATCTCGGGCGGCACTTCGCCTTCGATTTCAAGATCGCCGATATCGCCTTCGATGCGCACCAGGCGGAGTACGTCCGCGTAGAGTGGTTCCTGCGGGAAATGGACCATGACACCTCTCCTTGTCCTGACCGGAACAGTCCGAATCGTTAGTAACGATCGTTAGGATAGGTGGCGGTCAGATCGACGCCTTGACCTGCCTCAAGGGTGCGTCTGGCGGCTGTGGCGCGGAAGCCGCAGCTGGCACTTCACCTTGCATCCCATGCAACAGCCAGGCGGTTTCCCCTTGCCCAAATCCATGTTGCACCGCACATTTGCGAACGATGCTGCGCCAGTACGAACTCGTTGAGCGGGTCAAGGACTACGACCCGGATGCCGATGCGGCGCTGCTGAACCGCGCCTATGTCTATACCGTGCAGAAGCACGGCAGCCAGAAGCGCGCTTCGGGCGATCCCTATTTCAGCCACCCGGTCGAAGTGGCGGGCCTGATGACGGACCTGAAGCTGGACCAGGAAACCATCATCACCGCGCTGCTGCACGACACGGTGGAAGATACCCTCGCCACGATCGAGGATATCGAGGCGCAGTTTGGCCCCGAAATTGCCCGGCTGGTGGACGGGGTCACCAAGCTCAGCAAGATCGAGCAGATGGCCGAGAACGAACGCGCGGCGGAAAACCTGCGCAAGTTCCTGCTGGCCATGTCCGAAGACATCCGCGTGCTGCTGGTGAAGCTGGCGGATCGCCTCCACAACATGCGGACGCTGCACCACATCAAGTCGCCGGAGAAGCGCCGCCGCATCGCCCGCGAAACGATGGATATCTACGCCCCCCTGGCCGAACGGGTGGGCATGTACGAATACATGCGCGAGATGCAACTGCTCGCCTTCCAGCAGCTGGAGCCCGAAGCCTACCACACCATCACCCGGCGGCTGGAGCAGTTGCGCCAGTCCGACGTGGGGCAGGTCGACAAGATCGCGCTCGACATCAAGCAGGCGCTGGCCAGCGCGGGGCTGGAAGTGGAAGTCTGGGGCCGCGAGAAGCACCCCTATTCGATCTGGCAGAAGATGTCCGAACGCCACCTGCCGTTCGAACAGGTGACCGACATCATGGCCTTCCGCGTGCTGACCAACGAGGTGGAGGACTGCTACCGCGCGCTGGGCATCCTGCACACGGTGTTCCAGTTCGTGCCGGGGCGCTTCAAGGACTATATCTCGACACCCAAGAACAACGGCTACCGCAGCTTGCACACCACGCTGTTCTATGACCAGTCGATGCGCGTGGAGGTGCAGATCCGCACCCGCGAGATGCACCGCACCAACGAGTTCGGCCTCGCCGCACACTGGGCCTACAAGCAGGGCAACCGCCCCGATGGCGCGGTGGGCTGGCTGCGCGACCTGATCGAGATCGTCGACGCCAGCCACGATGCCGAGGAACTGCTCGAACACACCAAGATGGCGATCTACCAGGATCGCATCTTTGCCTTCACCCCCAAGGGCGCGCTGTTCCAGCTGCCCAAGGGTGCGACCGCCGTGGACTTCGCCTTCGCCGTCCACACCGATCTGGGCGCGCAGACCGTGGGCGCGAAGATCAACGGCCGGCACATGCCGCTGCGCACGGTGCTGGGCAACGGCGACGTGGTGGAGATCATCAAGGGCAAGAACGCCGCGCCGCAATTGAGCTGGCTGGGCTTCGTCGTCACCGGCAAGGCGCGCGCCAGCATCCGTCGCGCGGTGCGGCTGAAGGAACGCAGCGAAGTGGCCGAGATCGGCGCCAAGCTGTTCGACGAAATTGCCGACCGCCTGCCCACCAAGGTGGGCAAGAAGGCCGCCCGGCACGCCGCCGAACGGCTGGGGCTGGAGGACGCCGAAGACCTGATGTACGCCGTGGGCGCGGGCAAGCTGACCGATCGCGAGGTGATGGAGGCGCTGGTCCCCGGCAGCACGTCCGACATGCCGATCGAGACGCAGCAGGGTCAGGCGATCTCGATCAAGGGGCTGACGCCCGGCGTCGCCTTCGACCTGGCCGATTGCTGCCACCCGGTGCCGGGCGATCGCATCGTCGGCCTGCGCCGCCGCGGGGAGACGGTGCAGGTCCACGCCATCGACTGCCTCGAACTGGCCAACGGCGTGGATGCCGACTGGGTCGACCTGTCGTGGGGAGAGCGTTCGGGCGGCGCGGTGGGGCGGCTCAACGTGGTGCTCTACAACCGCCCCGGCACCCTGGCGGAGATGGCAGGCGTGTTCGCGCGGGCCAATGCCAACGTGATGAACATCGAGCTGACCCAGCGCGACGATCCGTTCCACACCTACGCCGTCGAACTGGAAGTGCAGGACCTGGCGCACCTGACACGCATCCTCAGCGCGCTGCGCGCTTCTGACGCGGTGGCGCAGGCGGACCGGGTGTGAGCATTGGCATCCTGGGGCTGGACCATGTGCAGATCGCCATGCCTGCCGGAGAGGAAGCGGCGGCGCGGGCCTTCTATTCCGGCGTGCTGGGCCTGGCCGAAATCCCCAAGCCGGCAGACATGGCCGCGCGCGGCGGCTGCTGGTTCGCAGGCGGCGAGGTGGTGTTGCACCTTGGCGTGGAGGCAGGCTTCCGCCCGGCGAAGAAGGCGCACCCGGCGCTGCTGGTGGCAGACCTCGCGGCAGCACGGCAGGCGCTCGATGCCGCAGGCGTGGCCAGCACCGACGGCGGGCCGCTGGCGGGTTTCGTGCGCTGCGATATCGAGGACCCGTTCGGCAACCGGATCGAACTGATGCAGCGCGTCTAGAGCAGGGTGAGGGTGGCGGTCACCTGATCGCCTGCGGACAGGCTCTGGCTTCGCCGCTTTCCTACAGCGATAGGGCCAGTGCAGGGCGACGGGGCTCTTTCTTACCGTCGATCCGCTGGCTGCGCGTTCCGGTTCGCGCCATGTGTCAACTTCGTGCTGGACATGAAAATACTGTAATCGCGTGATAATTCCGTAATTGCGGCATCGTTACGATGTCAACTTCGTCAAGCTTCTTGGCGATCAGAGTAGCTGCAATGTCACGCTCACCGGCTCACCTTCCGCCAGCCCTTCGGCCCGGCGCACCGCGGCTTTCACCGGCAGGAACCAGGTGCCGTCCTTCTGCGGGAACAGGCTGGTCTGCCAGCAGCTCTCGCCAATGCTCGCTTCGACCTTCACCGAGCCGAACCCGCGCCGCTTGCCGGTCAGGATGCGCTGGTGGATTTCATAGGCGGCCACCTGCTTGGCGGTGGCTTCAGGCAGCACGCAATAGGTCGCCAGCATGTCGCTATCGCCGGTCCAGCCGAGCAGCGGCGCGGTGAAGGTGAGCGTGGCCCGGCTCACTCCGCCACCCGCCGCACCGGTACCTGCACGCTGCACACGTCCACCCCGCCCGCCGGGACGGTGTAGAAGGCATCGCGGCGACTGGCGCGGACCCGCACGTAGGCGGCAAAGCTCTCGCTCATGGTGTCGAGATATTCGAAGGAAGGCGCATCATCCATTTCACTGGCCAGCCGCACCGAGACGATGGGCACCCGCAGGTGCGTTTCCTCGTCGGTGTAGAAACCAAGGTCACCATGCCCGCGCGGCAGGCTGGACATGTGCTCCATGCCCTCGATGATCCGACCTACGACAGCGAGGTTGCGATCCATGTGCCGCTGCGGCTGCCCGATGATGGTGTAGAGTTCCGCCCCGGTGCCGGTGTCCGGCGCGTAGTTCCGGCCCACGCCGACGTAGCCGTAGCAGTGGATGGGCCAGAGCCTACCGCCCTCGAGAATCCCGTCCTGGATCCGCAAGCCGTACGGCGTATTGGCCATGAGTGGCCAACCATTGACGAAGCCGGGTCTCGTGCTCGCATTGCTGGAACCCGTTACCCACCGGCCCATTTCACTGAAAACGGGATCAGCCATATCAGGCGCTTGGTCAGAATCGGCCGGTCTCGACCAGATCGACGCGTATGCATATTCGGCCCGTGGCGCCTCCACCCCCTCCGGCAACTCCTTCTCCTCGGTCACATCGCCCCACTGGGTGACGTAGTTGTCCTGCACCCGGTTTACGCTGGTCCCGTCCCACCAGTGCGCGCGGGCGAGGGTGCGGATATTTTCGACCCACGGCTGGCTGAACGGGGGCGGGATCAGCTGGATCACCACCCGGCGGTCATGCCCCGCTGCATCGGGGGCGAGGTCCATCACCAGCAAGTCCTCGGGCGCAATGGCCAGCCATTCGTCGGCGCTGGCCTCGGCGACCACCGAAGTGGGGGTGGCGGGTTCCTCCGCCTCCTGCGCCAGGGCAGGCATGGCGAGGGCGAACAGCAATGCGGGGGCAAGAATTCTCATGCGAAACGAATGCCAGCTCTGCGCCAAAACGCCAACAGCCGTTCGTTACAAGACCGCCTCCTCCAGCGCGTGCATGTCATCGTCGGACAGCCCGAAATGATGCCCGATCTCGTGCACCAGCACATGCGCCACCAGGTGTTCCAGCGTCTCGTCCCCGCGTTCGCACCATTCGAGCAGGATCGGCAGGCGGAACAGGCGCACCCGGTCGGGCATGGTGCCCGAATGCTCGATGCTGCGTTGGGTCAGCGCGATCCCTTCATAGACGCCGGTAAGGTCATAGGCGCTCTCGATCTCCAGTTCGGCCAGCAGTTCGTCGTCGGCGAAGTCCTCCACCTGCACCACCACGTCGCCCAGGTGGGCGAGGAATTCGGCGGGCAGGCGGGCCAGAGCAGCCAGCGCCATGGTCTCGATTTCGGCGGGAGTGGCGGCAAGGCCGATCGTGCGGGTCATGCCAAAGCGATAGGGACCGACTGCCCGCTTGTCATCCATCCAACTGGCCGCTAGACGCGCGCCTTCTGTCCTCGCAGCCACCACGGCGCTCAAGCAGCCAGGCGGTAGCACAGACAGAACGCGGAGCGGTGGCCGAGTGGTCGAAGGCGCACGCCTGGGAAGTGTGTAGGCGGGGAACCGTCTCGAGGG
>JAGREI010000138.1 GCA_020446625.1 Erythrobacter sp. | reverse complement strand
TTCGGCAACGGCATGCTGCTGTCCAAGGCGATCAAGCTGGTCGCCGCCTTCGACCACCGCCACATTTTCATCGATCCCGATCCCGATCCGGCCGCCAGCTGGAAGGAGCGCAAGCGCATGTTCGCCCTGCCCCGGTCGAGCTGGGCGGACTACAAGGCGGACCTCATCAGCAAGGGCGGCGGGGTCTTCCCGCGCAGCGCCAAGCGCATCGAACTGTCGAAGGCCGCGATGGCCGCGCTGGGCATCAGTGCCGACGACCTGACCGACGGAGGGCTGGAGCCCGACCGGCTGATCGCGCTGATCCTGAAAAGCCCGGTGGACCTGATCTGGTTCGGCGGCATCGGCACCTATGTGAAGAGCGCCGAGGAGAGCAATGCCGAGGTGGGCGATCCCGCCAACGATGCCTTGCGCGTCAATGCGCGCGACCTGAAGGCCAAGGTCATCGGTGAAGGCGCCAACCTGGGCGTGACGCAGGCCGGCCGGATCGCCTTCTCGCTGCGCGGCGGGCGAGTGAACACCGACTTCATCGACAATTCGGCAGGCGTCGATTGCTCGGACAACGAGGTCAACATCAAGATCGCGCTGGCCGCCGCACGCGCCGGTGGCCGCCTGTCCGAAGACCGCCGCAACGCGCTGCTGAAGGACATGACCGACGAGGTTGCCGAACTGGTGCTGGAGGACAACCGCCTCCAGGCGCTGGCGCTGTCGATCGCGGAACAGGGCGGCGCGCGCGCGGTGGGCGCCATGGCACAGCTGATCGATTCGCTCGAAGTGCTGGGCGGGCTCGACCGCCAGAACGAAGGGCTGGCCGACGGCGAGGATCTGAAACGCCGCGCTGCCGACGGCAAGGGCCTGACCCGGCCCGAGCTGGCAGTCCTGCTGTCGCATTCCAAGCTGGTGCTGCAAGAAGCGATCGAGCAAAGCGCGCTGGCGGCGGACGATGCCGCCGATCCGCTGGTGCTGGGCGATTTCCCGGCGCAGTTGCAGCAGGGCTTTGCCCGGCAATTGCTGGGACACCGGCTGCGCAACGAGATCGTCGGCACGGTTGTCGCCAACAAGCTGGTCAACCGCATGGGCGTGCTGCACCCCTTCGAACTGGCCGAGGAAGAAGGCGCCACGCTCGATGCCATCGGCACCGGGTTCGTCGCTGCGACCAGGCTGCTGGGCATGGACGCGATCTGGGCCGCACTCGACAGCACGAAAATGCCCGAAAGCGCGCGGCTCTCGCTGTTCGACCAGGCGGCGCTGGCGCTGCGCGGCCATATTGCCGACCTGCTGCGCGCGGGCGGCGGCCAGCTTTCGCCGTCGGTGCTGCACGGCGAAATCGGCCACATGGTGGCCGAGCTGACCGACAAGGTTGACACGCTGCTGGGCGACGAAGCGCGGGCGCATGTGGACGAGATTGCCGCCAGCATGGTGGAACGCGGCGCGCCGCAGAGGCTGGCCGAACAGGTCGCGCGGCTGTTCGCGATCGACGGTGCGATTGGCCTGTCGCGGCTCGCCAGCGACACCGGCATTGCCCCGGTCGCCCTGGCCAATGCCTTCATCGAGCTGGGCGCGCTGCTGGGCATTGACTGGGCGCAGTCACGCGCCGCGGTGATGAACCCTGCCGACCCGTGGGAACGCCTGCTGGTGGCGGGCCTGGCGCGCGATTTCCAGGCCATGCGGTTCGATTTCCTGCGTCGCCTGGCGCGCAAGCGCGGCAAGGCGGCCAGGGCCGGTGCGGACGATCCCATGGCGCTGATCAGCGACTGGGCGCAGGCCAATGCCAAGGAAGTGGCGCAGTTCCGCCGGATGATCGCGCGGGCGCAGGCTGCCGCCCCGGTCGCCCCGGCGATGCTGGCCCAGATCGCCAGCCAGGCGCGCAACCTGCTGCACGGTTAGAGGACGCGAAGCGCCATACGGCTTGACGCCGGGGGCGGTTGTGGCGCAGGCGCTGCGCCATGACCAAGCACGACGTGATCATCGTCGGTGCGGGCCATGGCGGCGCCCAGGCCGCCATCGCGCTGCGCCAGAACGGCTTCGAAGGCTCGATCCAGATGATCGGGCGCGATCCCATCGCTCCTTACGAGCGCCCGCCGCTGTCGAAGGAATACCTCGCCGGCGACAAGACTTTCGAGCGGATCATGATCCGGCCCGAAGCCTTCTGGGCGGACAAGAACGTGGGGCTGACGCTGGGCACATCGGTGACGAAGGTCGATCCCGAGCGGCACGAGGTCCACCTCTCCAATGGCGAGACGCTGGGCTACGGGCGGCTGATCTGGGCGGCGGGCGGCGATGCGCGGCGGCTGCAATGCCCCGGCGGACAGCTCGACGGCGTCCACTGCGTGCGCGACAAGCGCGATGTCGACGGGGTGATGGCCGACCTCGCCAACGGGGCGCAGAAATGGGTGGTAATCGGCGGCGGCTACATCGGGCTGGAAGCGGCGGCGGTCCTGCGCAAGCTGGGCCGCGACGTGGTGGTGGTCGAGGCGCTCGACCGGGTGCTGGCGCGCGTGGCCGGCCCCGAACTGTCCGAATTCTTCGCCGCCGAACACCGCAGCCACGGCGTCGACCTGCGCCTGTCGACCATGGTCGAACGGCTGGAAGGGGAAACCCGCGTCACCGGCGTCACCACGGCAGATGGCGAGACCATCCCCTGCGACGCGGTGATCGTGGGCATCGGCATCATCCCCTCGGTCGGTCCGCTGATCGCAGCAGGCGCGGCGGGCAGCAACGGGGTGGACGTGTCCGACATCTGCCACACCAGCCTCGACCAGGTCTATGCCGTGGGCGACTGCGCGGTCCACGCCAACAAGTACGCCGATGGCGCGGTGATTCGCCTCGAAAGCGTGCAGAACGCTAACGACATGGCCACCACGGTGGCCAAGGCGATCTGTAGCGTGGATGGCGAAGATGGACCGCAGCCCTACGACGCGCTGCCGTGGTTCTGGTCGAACCAGTACGATCTCAAGCTGCAAACCGCGGGCCTCAACATCGGCTATGATGACGTGGTGTTGCGCGGCGATCCGGCGGAACGCAGCTTCTCGGTGATCTACCTCAAGGATGGGCGCGTGATCGCCATCGACGCGGTCAGCCGCACCAAGGACTACGTCCAGGGCCGCAAGCTGGTGGAAGCACGCGCCGTGGTCGATCCGGCCCTGCTGGCGAACGCCGAGGTGGCGCTGAAGGACATGTTGTAACTCTCCCCCTCCTTTTCAAAGGAGGGGGTTGGGGGTGGTTGTGCGACCGCAAGGTCGCACGCGGCTCCGGCACCACCCCGCTGCGACTAGGGCCTGCTGCGCAGACCCAAGTCTCGCTGCCCCTCCTCTGAAGAGGAGGGGGATAAACTTTCAAGCCGCGCGAGCGCCCACCCGGCAGCTTCGGCAACCACCGGATCGGGGTCCCCTGTCAGCTGCTGCACCCCTGGCAGCAGCGCCTTGTCGCCCGAATTGCCCGCTGCGATCAGGCAATTGCGCACGAAGCGGTTCCGGCCCATGCGCTTGATCGGGCTGCCGGAGAACATGGCGCGGAAGGCCGCATCGTCGAGCGCCAGCAGCTCGGCCAGGCGCGGGGCAATCAGGTCTTCGCGCGGGGCCAGCCGGGCATGGCGCGCGGCAACCTGGGCAAACTTGTTCCACGGGCAGACGGCCAGGCAATCGTCGCAGCCGTAAATGCGCTGGCCCATTGCTTCGCGGAACTCTTCCGGGATCGGCCCCTTGTGCTCGATGGTGAGATAGGAGATGCAGCGGCGGGCATCCAACCGATATGGTTCAGGAAAGGCTTGGGTGGGGCAAGCGCCCTGGCACGCGGTGCATGACCCGCAATGGTCCTGTTCCGGAGCATCTGCCGTCAGCTCCAGCGTGGTATAGATCGCCGCGAGGAAGAGCCAGGAGCCGTGTTCGCGACTAACCAGGTTGGTGTGCTTGCCTTGCCAGCCCAGACCCGCAGCCTGCCCCAGCGGCTTTTCCATTACCGGCGCGGTGTCGACGAACACCTTCAGCTCGGTGCCGGGCCGCTGCTCCACCAGCCAGCGCGCCAATGCCTTGGCCGCGCCTTTCGCCACGTCGTGATAATCACGCCCCTGGGCATAGACCGAGATCTTCGCCTCGCCAGCAGCCAGCGGATCGACATCGGGGGCATAGCTCATCCCCAACGCGATCACGCTGCGCGCGGCGGGCCACATCGCCTGCGGCCCCTGCCGCACCTCGGCGCGATCCGCCATCCAGCCCATCGAACCGTGCATCCCCGCGTCCAGCCACGCGTGCAGCCTTTCCGCCCGCAAGGGATCGTCGGTGGCCGGGCCGATCCCCACCGCGACAAAGCCCAGCTCGCGCGCCCTTGCTTTCAGGGCTTGCTCAAGGGACAAGGTAACGCCGTGGTTAACCATAAACCGGGATGTGCTCGTTCATTCCTCGGCATTAGCGGATAGCGAATGGATATGGCGACAGGCGAATTCACCCCGGCTACTGGCACCACCCCGCTGGCCATAGAGGCGCGCGGACTGATCAAGCGGTTCGACGGCACCACGGCGGTGGACGGCGTGGACATTTCGGTGCCGCAAGGGGCGATCTACGGCGTGCTCGGCCCCAACGGTGCGGGCAAGACCACCACGCTCAGGATGCTGCTGGGCATCATCGAGCCCGACGCGGGCTATCGCCGGGTGCTGGGCGCGGAAAACCCGCAGGATGTAGCCCGCCGCATCGGCTACCTGCCCGAGGAACGCGGGCTCTACCCGACGATGAAAGCCTACGAGGCGATCGCCTTCATGGGTGCGCTGCGCGGGGTGCCGCTGGCCGAAGGGCGCCGGCGCGGCAAGGAACTGCTGGAAGAGCATGGCCTGGCTCACGCGATTGACCGGCAGATCCGCCAGCTGTCCAAGGGCATGGCGCAGACCGTACAGCTGCTCGGCACCCTGGTGCACGATCCGGCCCTGGTGGTGTTCGATGAACCCTTTTCGGGCCTCGATGCGATCAACCAGGGCAAGCTCGAACTGCTGATCCGGGGCCTGGCCGACAAGGGCACCACGGTGATCTTCTCCACCCACGTTATCGCCCATGCCGAACGCCTGTGCGAACAGATCGCCATCATCGCGGGCGGCAAGGTGCCCTATGCCGGCAGCGTGGAGGAAGCGCGCGACCGCATCCCGGCGCAGGTGCGGCTGGAAACGCGCAATCCCGACGGCGCCTGGCGCGCCGCCCTGCCCGAAGGCACCCGCCGGGTGGGCCAGTTCTGGTATTTCCCGCTGCCCGAAAGCGGGGTTGAACCGCTGCTGAAAGCCCTGATCGAGGGTGATGCGGGGATCCTGTCGCTGTCGATCGAGCGGGCCGGGCTGCACGATGCCTTCGTCGCCATCGCGGGTGAAGCGGCAGCGCGGGCGATGGTTACCCAGGCCGCAGGAGAAGCCACATGAGTGAGCAGACCAGAGGCCGCCTGTCGCTGTTGCGCGCCGCCTTCGTGATCGCGCGGCGCGATTTCACCGCCATCCTGTTCGGCCGCACCTTCATCTTCTTTCTGCTCGGCCCGCTGTTCCCGGTGGTGGTGATGGCGCTGGCGGGCGGCGTGGGGGCGCAGGTGCAGAGCGGCGTCGCCGTGGCCGATATCGGCGTGGCCATGGAAGCGCAGGACGTCGACGCCATGCTCGCCGCGCGCGAGGAGGTGGCGGAGCAACTGGGCGGCGGCGTGCCGCCGATGGTCGCCACGGCCCGGCTTGAACCGGGCGAGAGTTTCGATGCCCGCGCGGTGCTCGAAAGCGGCGGGGGCAGCCTGGCCGCCGTGGTCACCGGCACGCCCGAAGCGCCGGTGCTCACCGCCACCGAAGGACGGGTGCGCAACTGGCAAGGGCTGGTGGGCATGATCGCCGGGTTCGCCGCCGATCCGGGCACGCGCAGCTATCCGGCGGTATCGACGCAGGCCGTGGTCACCAGCGGCGCGGCGGAAACATCGGGCCGGATCAAGACCGCACAGGGCGGGCAGATCCTGCTGTTCATGCTGATCATGCTGCTCGCCAGCATGGTGCTGTCCAACCTCGTCGAGGAAAAGGGCAACAAGATCATCGAGATTCTTGCCGCCGCCGTGCCGATGGACGCGGTGTTCCTGGGCAAGCTGTTCGCCATGCTCGGTATCTCGGTGGTGGGGATCGTGGTCTGGGCCAGCACCGGCTTTGCCATCCTCACGGCAGGCGGAGTGACGCTGTCGGACTATGCCAATCCCGGCGTGGGCTGGCCCATGTTCTTCGTGCTGTTCGCCGCCTATTTCGCCATGGGATACCTGCTGCTGGGATCGATCTTCCTGGCGGTGGGATCGCTGGCGAACACCGTGCGCGAGGTGCAGACCCTGTCGATGCCGGCCACCATGGCGCAGATCCTGGTGTTCTTTTTTGCCAGCCTGGCGGTAACCGACCAGGGGGGCTGGGTCGAATACAGCGCCATGGCATTCCCCCTCTCCTCGCCCTTCGCCATGGTGGCGCGTGCCGCCACCGACGAGGCGCTGTGGCCGCATGTGCTGGCGCTGTTGTGGCAAGCCGCCTGGGTGGCGGTGTTCATCCGCGCTGGCGCCAGCCTGTTCCGCAGGCGGGTGATGAAGAGCGGCCCGCAGGGCGCGCGCAAGTCACGCTCGCTGGTGAAGGC
The DNA here is from genome assembly GCA_020446625.1 of Erythrobacter sp. Lineage (GTDB taxonomy): Bacteria > Pseudomonadota > Alphaproteobacteria > Sphingomonadales > Sphingomonadaceae > Alteraurantiacibacter. Next base: position 361 of record JAGREI010000138.1, on the reverse strand, counting down.
GATCGGGGGTCTGTTCAGGAACGATTCCGCCACGGCTGGATAGAGGAAGCGTTATGACCGAACATACGACCACCCGCCGCTCGCTGCTCGCATGGCTGGGCGCGGGTGCCTCGCTGCCCGTGCTGGCGGCTTGCGGCAGCGAGGCAGCGCAGGCGCAGCAGACCTGGCGCGTCAGCTATTCCGAAGCCGAATGGCGCCGCCGCCTCACCCCGATGCAGTTCCGCGTGCTGCGCGAAGCGGCGACCGAGCGTGCCTTCACCTCGCCGCTCAACGACGAGCACCGGCGCGGCACCTTCCACTGCCAGGGCTGCGGCAACCGCCTGTTCTCCAGCGCGCACAAGTTCGATTCGGGTACCGGCTG
>JAGREI010000137.1 GCA_020446625.1 Erythrobacter sp. | reverse complement strand
TACTTGCACACCGGCGGATCGGCGTTGGGCGATACCTCAACCAGATCGAGGCGGACTTCGGCGGCCTGTTCGATCGCTTCGCGGGTATACATCACGCCGATATTCTCGCCGTTCTCGTCGATGACGCGAACTTTCTCGGCCTGGATGAATTCGTCATAGCGGGGGCCGGACTTGACCGGCGGTGCCATCATGCGGCGGGGTGGACGAGGTATGGGGATCGCTCCTGAGTCTGCTGCGGTTTGTGCGCGCTATGTAGGGAGAAAGGGCGCGAAAGGCCAGTGATTCTCCGTCTGGCCGTAGAAGGCGATCAGGCGTTGCGCGCCAGCACCACCCGCAGCAGCCCGAAGGCCGCGCGCGGATAGGCCAGCAGGAACCTTTCAAAGCGGGCATAGTCGAGTTCCAGCAGCAGGCTGGCCTCCTGCGCCACCAGCGTGGCCGAACGGGTGGCATCGCCAAACAGGCCGTATTCGCCGGTCAGCTCGCCCGGCCCGAGCGTGGCGGTGGGCGTGCCGTCGCGCTCCACGCCAAGGCACCCGGCAGAGATCAGCCAGGCATGCGCCGCCGCATCGCCCTGGCGGCACAGCACCTCGCCAGCGGTCAGCGTGCGCGGCACCATCATCGAACCGAGTACGCGCAGGTCTGCCGCGTCGATCCCGGCGAACACCGGGCAGGCGGCCAGCGCGGCGGTGCGCCGGGCCAGTTCGGCCTGGTCGGTTTCGCGCCGCGACAGCGCCAGGAAGCGGTTGGCGCGCATGGTCTGCGCGCGCCAGCGGCGGTCCTCGGTGAAATGCGCGGGCGGCAGCAGGGCGGCATCGCCGGTCACTTCGGCAGCGGCGCGCAGGCCCGATCGCCAGGCCCCGTGGATGGTGGCCCACTGGTCGCTGCTGGTCGCCTCGCCAGCGAAGAACAGGCGGCTGTCCACCGGCTGCGCCAGCGTGGCGAAATCGCGCGGGGTGCTGCCCAGGGCAACGTGGGCATAGCTGCCGCGCGCGAAGGGATCGCAGGTCCACTGGGTGCGGCGCAGCGCCAGCGGATCGGGCAGGTCGGGGCCGAACAGCGCGCGCAGTTCGGCCATGCCCCAGGCCAGCGCCTCGGCCTCGTCCATCGCCTCCAGCTGCCGGGCCAGGTCGCCGCCTGCCACCATGATCAGTTCGGGCGTGCCGTCGGCGCTGGCGCGGTTGACCACCACGCCCGAGGCCGCCTGCCGGTACGGCGGCAAGGCAAAGCAATAGGTGGCGCGCGGCCAGTGGCAGGCGTCGAAACGCAGCGCCAGCTTGGCCAGCGCGCCCATGCCCAGCCGGTCGATGGCCTGCTGCTTGGCTGGCGGCAGGTCCGGGGCGAAGGCCACGGTTCCGGCCTTGAACACGCCCAGCGGCAGGGTGATCACCGCGCTGGCGGCGGTCCAGCGCGATCCGTCGGCGCACAGGGCGGTTACGCCGTCCTCGCCATGGGCGATCTGCGTCACCTCGCGCTCCAGCTCGATCGCCACGGCGGGGGCCAGGTTCTGCGCCAGCCTGGGGGCGATGGCGCCGATCCCTTCGAACAGGGTGGAATCGCCATAGCCGAATAGCTCGTAACCCAGATCCCAGCCTGAGGCGGAAACGCGCTGCGGGTCTTCCGCCACGTCATCGCGCGCGATCAGCCGCAGGTGCCAGCGGGCGGCTTCGGCCTCGGCTGGCGTCGCGCCGCAGCGGGCGATTGCCTGTTCCAGCGCCTGGGCCATCGACATGTCGCCTTCGGCCTTGGCGGCCATGGCAAAGGCACGGTCGAGCAGCCGGTCGGCGGCGAGGATCGACTGGTCGTGGCCATCGGGGTCGAGGCCGGGCAGGGCCATGCCTTCCCAGCCGCCGATGTAGCTCGAATCGCCGCCGGTGAAGAAGGGGACGAAGCCCAGCTGGCGCGCCAGGTTGGAGATCGGGTTGCCATCGGTGCCGTGAATCCACCCGGCGCCATAGTCGAACCCGGCATCGGCATGGGTGCGCCCGCCCACCCGGTCACGCGCTTCCAGCACGGTGACGCGCCTGCCGCTGGCGTGCAGCGCCTGCGCGGCGGCCAGGCCCGCCAGGCCCGCGCCGATCACCAGCACGTGGGCAGGGGGCGCGCCGCTCATCGCCGTCCCTCGCGCTGGCGGCGGCGTTCGTAGAACATGATCGCCAGCAGGTAGAACACCACGTCGGCCGCCAGCTTGCCCGCGCCCACGCCCCAGCCCGCGCCCAGCAGCGAGACGGCGAGCAGCGTCAGGCCGGGGCGCACGGCCAGGCTGTCGAGCACTTCGGCCAGCCCGAAATCGTGGATCATGGCGCCCAGCGTGCGCCGCGCGCTGCGGCTGGCGGGCGGGGCGGCGCGCCAGTCGCGCAGGAAGATTACCGCGTAATAGCCGCAGTTCTCGCCCATGGCGGCGCCATAGGCCGGGCCGAGCGCGGGGCCTGCCAGCAGCGCCGATGCCGCCAGCCAGCCGCCATAGCTGCCCGCGATTCCCGCCAGTTCGGCCCAGCCGAACCGGTCCAGCCAGTGGAGTACCTTGTGGTCGGTGCGGTTCGCCGGGATTGCCTCGTCGCCCTCCATGCCGCGAATGTGCAAGCATAATCCGGGGCTTGCAAGCCTGTTGGCGCGAAACCGGGGGCGCGGAATCGGGCTGGCCTCGTGCCGGGGCCTGGCATATCCTGCATGCGATCGGGGGGGCGATGGCGACAGCGGCGGCAGGTGGCGGGGCGAACGAGCGGGCGGCGGCTTACCTGCGCTGGCATTACCCGGTTGGCAGCGCGCTGTTGCTGCTGCTGTCGCTGGTGGCCTTTGGCGACAACCTGTTCACCGACATTCACCAACCGAGCAATTCCGATCCCAAGATGGTGGTCCACGGGCTGTTTGCCCTCAGCTGGATGGTGCTGCTGGTGGTGCAGAAGAACCTGCCGCGCATTGGGCGGATCTCGCTGCACCGGCAGCTGGGGCAAAGCGCCTTCTGGGTAGGGGCAGGCACGGTGCTAGCGACGCTCTACCTGTTCTATGCGGTGTTTCGCGGCTGGGCGGTGATGGGGCCGGACGTGCTGGCCAACCGGGTGATGCTGCCGAGCTTCGGGATCGCACTGCTGGCGGCGTGGAAGCTGCGCAACCGGCCAGACTGGCACAAGCGGCTGGTCTATTGCGGCACGCTGTTCCTGCTCAGCCCGATCCTCAGCCGCGTTTACGACCCGGTGGTGGCCCCCTTCATGCCGCCCTATGCGCCGGGGGAGGACGATCACCTGTTCTTCAGTTACCTGGTGATTGTCTGGGCCGGGTTCTTCGCCGGGCAGATGGCCTACGATTGGCTGAAGGATCGCCGCCTGCACCCGATAACGCTGGGCGCCTTTTGCTGGACCGCGCTGGTGAACGCGGGACTGTACCTGGCCTAGGCAGCTTCCCGCCACAGCGGCAGGCGGGCGAGTTTCTTCGCGGTCGGCACCAGCGCATCGACCGCGCGCGCGGGTTGCAGCGCCTGGATGATCGCCGGGTCGCCCGCGTCCATCCCCCCGGTCAACGCGCCGAAGGCAGGCAGGATCAGCTTGCGCTCGCTGACCACGGCGCATGGCCGAGCAACGTGCCGGTCACGCAGGCGCAGGCGGACCTTGGGATGGAAATGGCCGGACAGTTCGGGCCGCATGTCGCCCGCCACGGCCTCGTGCCGCAGCAGCAGGCCATGCACGTCCAGTTCTGCGAGGGCGGTGCCCATCGTCTCCCCATGGTCGTGGTTGCCGGTGATCCACACCCAGTCCGTCGCGCGGGTGAGCGCGGCGAGCATCCCGGCGGCGTGCGGTTCCAGTCGCGCGGCCCCTTCGGCATCGTGGAAATTGTCGCCCAGCGTGAACACCCGCCGCGCATCGAACTGGCGCACGGCATCGGCCAGCCGCCCCAGCGTCTCGCGGCTGTCGTAGGGCGGCAGCATCTGGCCGTGGCGGGCGTAGAAGCTGGCCTTCTCCAGGTGCAGGTCCGCCACCAGCAGCGCCCGTTCGCGCGGCCAGTAGAGCGCGCGGGCAGGCGTGAGCGCCAATTCCTCGCCGCAGAATCCGAATGTGAACGAAACGGGAACCATTGCTCTCCCTTGCCTTGGGCGGGCGGGCTTGGCAAGAGCGCAGACCATGGATTGGACACAACAGACCGAGCAAGCGCGCACCTGGTTCGAAAGCCTGCGTGATCGTATCTGCGCCGAGTTCGAGGCGATCGAGCGCGAGATGGGATCGGAGGCGGAGTTCGCCTATACCCCGTGGCAGCGCGAGACCGACGACGGCTCCGAAGGCGGCGGCGGCGTGCGCGGGGTGATGAAGGGCAAGGTGTTCGAGAAGGTGGGGGTCAAC
>JAGREI010000136.1 GCA_020446625.1 Erythrobacter sp. | reverse complement strand
CCGACGGGCGCTTCTCCGGCGGCACATCGGGCCTGTCGATCGGCCACGCCAGCCCCGAAGCGGCCGAGGGCGGGGCGATCGCGCTGGTGGAAACCGGGGACATGATCGACATCGATATTCCCAATCGCTCTATCAACCTGCGCGTATCGGACGATGAACTCGCCCGACGGCGTGACGTCATGGCAGCGCGCGGCGATGCCGCCTGGCAGCCCACCGAACCGCGCGAACGCCGCGTTTCGCCCGCGCTGCAAGCCTATGCCGCGATGACCACCAGCGCCGCGCGCGGTGCGGTGCGCGATGTTTCGCAGGTGATGCGGGGCAACAAGGGGTGAAGCACGCACCGCTCCTGCTGGCGGCCCTGTTGCTGGGTTGCGGGGACGATGGCCTGCTGCCCGCCGATCACGTGATGATCGAATGCGCGATCAACGGAGCGGCGGGTTTCAGCCCGGATTGCACCATGGAACGCCACGAAGTGGATGGCCGGAGCGAACTGATCGTGCGCCATCCCGACGGTGCTTTCCGCCGGTTCTGGCTGGGCGTGGAAGGGCGCGGGCTGATCACTGCCGACGGCGCCGAACAGGCCGAAGTCACCAGCCATGGCGGCTATGTCGAAGTGCGCGTGGGGGCGGATCGCTATCACCTGCCGCTGGCGCAAGCGGAATGAAGGCGCCGCACCAGATCCTCACCGCCGCGCAGATGCAGGACGCCGAACAGGCGCTGATCGCGCGCGGCACATCGGTGGAGGAACTGATGGAACGCGCCGGGGCGGGCGCGGCGGACTATGTCTGGCGCATGTGCGCCGGTCGTCCGGTGACGGTTCTGTGCGGCCCCGGCAACAACGGCGGTGACGGCTATGTGATCGCGCGCGTGCTGCAAGAGCGCGGCGTGGCGGTGCAGGTGGTGGCGCCGATGGAACCGCGGACCGCTGCGGCGCAGGCCGCTCGCGCCGCCTGGGGCGGGCGGACGGTGGCCGATGCCCCCAGTGGAGTTTCGGGCGCGGTGCTGGTCGATTGCCTGTTCGGCACCGGGCTGGGGAGGCCGCTGGCGGATGACCTGCTGGCCTTGCTGGGACGCCTGGCGGCGGCGCACCCCTTGCGCGTGGCGGTGGACTTGCCCAGCGGGGTGGACAGCGACAATGGCGACCTGCTCAACCAGGGCCTGCCCGATTACCAGCTGACCATTGCTCTTGCCGCATGGAAGCCCGCGCACTGGATGATGCCTGCCATGGCGCAGATGGGTGAGCGGCGGCTGGTGGATATCGGGGTGGACCGCGTCCACGACGCCGCGCGCCTGTCTGTCCCGCCGCAGCTGTTCCCGCCGCGGCCCGATGCGCACAAGTATTCGCGCGGGATGCTGGCGGTGGTGGCGGGCGACATGCCCGGCGCCGCGGTGCTGGCGGCGCGTGCGGCGCAGCACGCCGGGGCGGGCTACGTCAAGATCTTCACCGAGATAGACCAGTCGTTCGAGGCTGGGGCAGACCTGGTGGTGGAACACGGCAGCCTGTTCGACCTTGTCCGCGACCACCGGATCGACGCCTTCCTGGTCGGCCCCGGCCTGGGCCGCAACGAGGAGGCGCGCGCGCGGCTTGACTGGGTGCTGGCCTGTGACTTGCCCACGGTGATCGACGCCGATGCGCTGGTGCTGCTCGAACCGCCGATGCTGGAGGAACGCAGCTGCGCCATCGTCGCCACCCCGCACGCGGGCGAGCTGGAAGCCATGGCCCAGGCATTCGACGTGGTGGGACTGGACCGCGCCGAACAGGCGACCGAGCTGGCCGAAGCGATCGAAGGCGTGCTGGTGGCCAAGGGGCCGGACACCATGATCGCCGCGCAGGTTTCGGCGCTGGTGCTGATGCCGCCCGCCAGCAACTGGCTGAGCACGGCCGGGACCGGCGACGTGCTGGCCGGGCTGATCGCCAGCCGTCTCGCCACCGGAGCCAGTCCGCGCAAGGCGGCGGAACAAGGCTGCTGGCTGCACATGCTGGCGGCACAGAAGGCTGGCCCTGCCTTCGCGTCGGGCGATCTTATCGACTATATTCCATCAGCTTACATGGACCTCCTGTGATAGACCCTGAGGTGATCCTGCGCATTGCCGCCAAGGGTGACGGCGTGACGGGCCACGGCCGGCATGTGCCGCAGTCCGCGCCGGGGGACCGGCTGCTGGCCGATGGCACGCTGCAACGCGGGCCGCACCATGTGGCTGCGCCGTGCAGGCATTTCGGCAAGTGCGGCGCTTGCCAGTTGCAGCACTGTGACGATCAGGTGCTGGCGCAGTTCGTTCACGACCGGGTGCTCCACGCCGCACAGGGGCAAGGGCTGGAACCGCAGTTGGTGACACCGCCCGCCATGTCGCCCCCGCGCAGCCGCCGCCGCGCCAGCTTGCGCGCGATCAACGGCGGCGGACGCCCGCTGATCGGCTTTGCCGAAGCCGGATCGCACAAGGTCGTCGACATGCGCGAATGCCACGTCCTGCTGCCAGAACTGGTGGCCGTGGTGGACGCGCTGCGCGGTTACCTGGCGCGGGTGAAGGGGCGCTATTCGATCGGTATCGAGCTGACGCGGGTGGATCAGGGCGTCGACCTTGGCCTGTCGGGGTTCACGTCCGAGGGGCTGGACCAGACCGAAAGCCTGCTGGATTTCTGCCGCGATCACGCGCTGGCGCGGCTGACGCTGGATCACGGCTATGGCGCGGAAAGCTTCTGGGAGCCGGAGCCGGTGACGATGACGCTGGGCGGCGTGCCGGTGTCCTTCCCTTCGGGCGCCTTCCTGCAAGCCACCGGCCATGGAGAGGCGGCGCTGGCAGGTGCGGCGCGCGAATGGCTGGCGGGCAGCACGCGCGTGGCGGACCTGTTCGCGGGCCTTGGCACCTTTGCCCTGTCGCTGGCGGGCCAGACGCAGGTGCTTGCCGCCGAGGCCGACATGGCCGCGATCGGCGCCTTGCGCATGGCCGCCAACCGCGCGCGCCTGCCGGTGGAGGCGCTGCACCGCGACCTGTTCCGCAACCCGCTGCGCGCCAGCGAGATGGCGGGGCTGGACGGCGTGGTGCTCGATCCCCCGCGTGCCGGTGCGCGCTCGCAGGTGGAACAAGTGGCGGCCAGTGGCGTGGGCAAGGTGGTCTACATCAGCTGCAACCCGTCAAGCTGGGCGCGCGATGCCGTGATGCTGAAGGATGCAGGCTACCAGCTGGCCGAACTGCGCCCGGTGGGCCAGTTTCGCTGGTCGACGCATGTCGAACTGGCCAGCTTGTTCGTGAAATAGGGGCTACCCCCGCAACATTGCCAGCACCTGCTGCTCCAGCCATTCGCGCGCGTGGGGTTCGACATAGGCGTGGCTGGCACCCGCGCAGGTGTGGAGATCGCCGTTGCAGCTGGCGAAATGCGGCACGAAAGCCTGCCCGGTGCGATCGTTCTCCGCGATCAGCACCATGTGCGGCAGGCCACAGGCGTCGAGCCCTTGGTTCATCGCCTGCACCAGCGAGTTGGCAGGCGGCGGGGCCTCGACCGCGCCGCGCAGGCCGCGCAGCAGCTTGCCCAGGTTCACCTCGCCCCGCAGCAGGCGCTGCAGCTCGCGCGGGTTGCGCAGCTTTTCGGCATAGCGCGCGCGGATCGCGGCGGCCGGGGGCAGGGCGTCGGCCTGGTCGTCCTCGAAGGTCCAGGGGTTGGACAGCACCAGCGCATCGCACATGTCGCCTGCCATCAGCATCAGCGCGCTGGCGGCATCGCAATTGCCGAAGGCGACCACGCGATTGACCTGCGGGCATTGCGCGCGAAATGCCGCGCTGGCGGCAAGGATATCGGCGCGGCTGTCGCGGAAGCCGCGGTTTTCGCCCGAACTGTCTCCCACGCCGCGCCGATCGAAACGGAACACCGGGAAGCCCGCCGCGGCAATCGTCGCGGCCAGTCGGGCCTGTCCGGAAAAGGCGCCGCTGCGAATCTCGTTGCCGCCGCTGACGATCAGCAGGCCGGAACTGCCCGCAGCCTCGTCGAGCGTTCCCGCCAAGGTGTCGCCTTCGCAGGCGAACAGCATGTGGCGGCGAGTCATGCGAGACGCTCCAGCACCAGCTGCGCCAATGCATCGGCCTGTGCCGGATCGTGCGCGGGTTCGGCGCGCAGCCACAGGCCGGGGCCGCCCAGCAGGTTCTGCGGTATTTCCGCCAGCTTGCCTTCGGGCAGGTCCCCTGTCGAAAGCGCGGCGAACATCGGCGCGCCCAGGTCCAGCCCCGCCAGCGTGATGCCTTCCGCCAGCCCGCGCTCGGTCAGTTCCTCGCGCGTCACCGGATCGCCTGCTTCCTTCGCCGCCAGCATGTGCGCGCGCACCATGCCGCGCAGCTGGCTGCTGGCCGCGACCGGCGCATAGCGCAGGCCGGGAAGCCCGCCCCAATCGAGCATGGCACCGCCCCGCACGGCGAGCACATGCGACGTGGAGAAATGCCGGGCAGTAGCCTCCATCGCCGCGCGCCAGCTGGCCAAGGTCTGGACGTGCAGGGGTGCCTGGCTCTCGTTGGTTCCCGGCAAGTCAGGCAGTACGCAATCCACGCCCGCCGCATCCAGCCGCCGCATCACCTCGACAGTGAAATGGCGCAGCTTGTTGGCTTCATCGAAGAGGGCCGGGATCACCAGCACGCGCTTCTCGCGCGCCTGGTCGAAACTCAGGGCATAGTCCTGTTCACCGGAGGCCGAGGGCCAAAGACCCGTCAGCATCCGCTTCAGTCGTCGCTGCGCTTGTCGGTGAGATAGGCGAGCAGGCCGCCGAAGGTTTCCAGCATCTCGCCGTCGACCTCGTCATCCTCGATGATGATGTCGAGCCGGTCTTCCAGTTCGGTCAGCAGGCCCGCCACCGCCATCGAATCGAGTTCGGGCAGGTGGCCGAACAGGCCCGATTCCGCATCCAGTTCCGCCGCGCGCTCTGCCGAAAGGCCCAGCACGTCGCACAGCACCTGCCGCAGGACGAGTTCGATATCGTCCGACGGGTCGACAATCGCGGGAAGATTGCTTGCCATAGCCGCGCCCTAACCGCGTCGGACGGGGCTGACAAGCTTGCGCAGCATGTGGCGTGCCAGCGCGGGCCAGTTGCGCAGGGCGCCGGGGCGCAGGCAGGTGACCTGCCAGCGGGTGCGCACCTGTTCCATCCAGTCGCGCTTGTAGGCATCGTCGCCGGTGCCGAAATCCACCATCTGCACATGGTCCCGGTCGATCACCCGCTGGAACAGCGCGGCGGTCAGCGTGGTGCCGGGGGATAGCGGCTGGGCGCTGGTGCGGTGTGCCAGCTTGTGGATGTAGGCAGTGGTGCCGTCGACGGTCCAGAACTGCGCGGCGACGGCCTGGCCTGCATGGTGCGCCACGGCAAAGCGGAAGCGGCCCGCCGCGCTTTCGCCTTCGGCAAACATGCGCAGCAGGGCGGGATCGCCTTCCTCGGGCTTCCAGCTGTCGGCATAAATCGCTTCGTAGGCGACCCACAGATCGGCATCGAACCGGTCGAGCACCATGACATCGACCTTCTTCGCCTTGCGCTTCAACGTGGTGCGCAGGGGGCCGGGACGGTCAGCCAGGAACTGCGCGTAGTCGCGCCCGCGCAGATCGAGCACGTGGTTGGTATCGCAAGGCTGGGCCAGCACCAGCCAGCCCGCCTTGCGGAATGCCTGGGTGATGCGAGCCAGCGTGCCGTCCTCGTCCGGCACCTTGGCCAGTGAGACGCGGTGGGTGCGTCCGGCCAGATCGCGCGCCAGCTCCTCCAGCAAGGCAGTGCTGGCAAGGCCGCTGGTGTGCAGATCGCGCCAGGTGAAGGCATACCAGTTGGTCAGCGCTTCCAGCCCGGTATCGGCTTCTCGCAAGGGCAGGGCAATCGCCTCGCCATCCTTGCTGGCGGTAACCAGCAGCGGGCGAATCCCGCTCTCTTCCAGCAGCTTGAACCACTGCGGGCGTGCAAAAGGGCCTGCATCAGACCACATGTGGTCTTGCAGATCGTTAACCGTGTCGTGATAGCTGATCGCCGTCACTTCTGCCGCTTGCTCCCGGAACCCGATGTCCACTGCGCCCGATCCCACGCCGTTCCCGCTCGATCACCTCGCCATGCGCGGGGCGGATGCGGACGCGGCGCTGGTCTTGCGCGGCGAAACGCTTAGCTGGAAGGACTTAAGAAGCCGTGTCGCTGCGCTGGCGGGCTGGCTGGCGAGGCAGGGGTTCGCCCCCGGCGCGCGCGTGGCCACCTGGGCGGCGAAGGGCGAACTCACCTGCCTGATGCCGCTCGCCGCCGCCCGCGCGGGGCTGGTGCATGTGCCGGTCAACCCGCTGCTGAAGCGCGCGCAGGTTAGCCATATTCTTTCAGATTGCGGGGCAAGCCTGCTGCTGGCCAATGCCGCGCGGATCGCATCGCTGGAGCCGGGCGACCTGGCCTGTCCTGTGCTGGAGGAATCGGCGGTTCTGGCCGGGCTGGAGGGCGTTCAACCCCTTTCAGACCCTTCCGGATGCGATCCTTCCGCGCTGTGCGCCATCCTCTACACCAGCGGTTCGACCGGCCGGGCGGCCCAAGGGGGTGATGCTGAGCCATGCCAACCTGTGGCTGGGCGCGGTCAGCGTGGCGCATTACCTTGCGCTGGCGGCGGATGACGTGACCCTGGCGGTGCTGCCGCTCAGCTTCGACTATGGCCAGAACCAGCTGTTTTCAACGTGGTATGCCGGGGGCAGCGTTGCCCCGCTCGACTACCTCACCCCGCGTGATGTCATCAAGGCGTGCAGCCGTCACGGGGTGACGACCCTGGCCGCCGTCCCGCCGCTGTGGGTGCAACTGGTGGCGCAGGACTGGCCGCCTGAATCCGTCTCCCCCATGCGCCGCCTCACCAACAGCGGCGGCGCGCTGACGGTGGACCTGGTGCGCGATCTGCGCCGGATTTTCCCGCAGGCGCGGCTGTTCCCGATGTACGGCCTCACCGAAGCCTTCCGCTCGACCTATCTCGATCCCGCGCTGGTGGACAGCCACCCCACCTCGATGGGCAAGGCCATTCCCTTTGCCGAGATCCTGGTGGTGAACGAAGCGGGCGAAGTCGCCGGTGAAGGCGAACTGGTGCATTGCGGCCCGCTGGTGGCGCAAGGGTACTGGCAGGATGCAGAACGCACCGCCGAACGCTTCAAGCCCGCCCCGGCAGCATCCACCTATGGCGGCATGGCGGTCTGGTCGGGCGACAGCGTGCGGCGGGATGAGGAGGGTTTGCTCTATTTCCTCGGCCGCGGCGATGCCATGATCAAGAGCGCGGGCAATCGCATCAGCCCGCAGGAAATAGAGGAGGCGGTGATCGCGACGGGACTGGCGGAAGAGGCCGTGGCCTTCGGCGTAGCCGATCCGGCGCTGGGCCACGCCATTCACCTGGTGGTGCGCGGGTCAGGTGACGAGGCTGCCCTGCGCGCGCAGCTGAAGCGCGACCTGCCCAATTTCATGCAGCCTGCGGTGGTGCGTTGGGTGGATGCCATGCCATTGAATCCCAACGGCAAGATCGACCGCGCATTGCTGGCGAGGGAGGCCGCATGAAGCCGACCGGCCCGATCCCGCCCGGCTTTGCCACGATCGCGGGCGAACTTGCCGTGGGCGGCCTCACCGCCTCTGCCCTGGTGGAGGAGGCGGGCGGCACCCCGCTGTTCGTCTATTCGCGAGACATGATCCTGGCCCGGATTTCCGCCCTGCGTGCGGCCATGCCGGCGCGGCTGAAGATCCACTATGCCATGAAGGCCAATCCTTATCGGGACTTGCTGGGCTTCATGCTGGAACTGGTCGACGGGCTGGACGTCGCCTCGCAGGGCGAACTGGCCAAGGCCATCGCCACCGGCACCACGCCGGACAAGGTCAGCTTTGCCGGGCCGGGCAAGCGCGACGAGGAATTGAGGTTCGCCATCCACCTTGGCGCCACGCTCAACCTCGAAAGCGCGAACGAGGCCGAACGCGCGCTGCGCATAGCGGGAGAGGCGGGGATCATGCCGCGCCTGGCCATCCGGGTGAACCCCGATTTCGAGATGCGCGGATCGGGCATGAAGATGGGGGGCGGAGCCAAGCCATTCGGCGTGGATGCGGCAGAGGTTCCTGCACTGGCGCGGCGGATTGTCGATGCCGGGGCCGAATGGCGGGGCTTTCACATCTATACCGGTAGCCAGGCGCTGGATGCCGATGCGGTGATCGAGACGCAGGGCAACGTGCTTGAACTGGCGGCGCGCCTTGCCGGTGAGGCGGGCGTCGATGTGCCGCATCTCAACATGGGCGGCGGGTTCGGGATTCCCTATTTCGACAAGGACCAGCCGCTGGATATCGCCCGCGTGGGCGCGGCGCTGGACGCGCGTTTCGCGAGCTTGCCCCCCGTGCTGCAAGACACGGAATTCGCCATCGAGCTGGGCCGCTATCTGGTTGGCGAAGCTGGCATTTACCTCGCCCGCGTGGTGGACCGGAAGGTGAGCTACGGCGTGACCTACCTCGTCACCGATGGCGGGCTGCATCACCAACTGGCCGCTTCGGGCAACTTCGGAACGGTGGTGCGCCGCAACTATCCGGTGGCCGTGGCCAACCGCTTCGGAGCCGAGCCGGAGGAAGAGGTGAACGTGGTGGGCTGCCTGTGCACCCCGCTCGATCGGCTGGCCGATGCCGCCCTGCTGCCGCGCGCCGATGTGGGCGATCTGATCGCGGTTTTCTGCGCCGGAGCTTATGGCGCCAGCGCCAGCCCGGCCGAGTTCCTGGGGCAGGGACCGGCGCGCGAAATGCTGGTCTGAAGCCTGCCGAGTAACCCGTCCCGTATCGGGACAGGGGGCCAGAAAACCGGCTATCCGCGCGGATTTGGCCGAAAGGCTAACGCAATGTTCACCCTTTTTCGAGAGAACGCCTGACTGGATCCGGGGGCATTGTGCCTGCGCGGCTGACCACGCCGCTCATGCCTTTGCCTCACCATACACGAAGGACGCTTCTGATGCGCAGCACCAAGCCGGTTCGACTCCTGACCGCCTGCATTGGCACCTCGCTGGTGCTGAGCGGCTGCGGCGGCGCCAACGGCCCGCAACTCGCTTCGGCCCAGCTGGTGCCGATGCAGGAAGAACCGAGCGAGGAATACATCATCGGCCCGCTCGACCGGCTTACCGTCCACGTCTGGCGTAACGACGAACTGGGGGCAGAGGTGCAGGTGCGCCCTGATGGCCGCATCACCACGCCGCTGGTGTCCGACATGCCCGCCGTGGGCAAGACGCCCACCATGCTGGCCGAGGACATCCGCCTGCAACTGTCGCAGTACATCGAAGACCCGATCGTGACGGTGATCGTCAACGAATTCGCCGGCACCTTCAGCCAGCAGATCCGCGTAGTGGGCGCGACGGCGGAACCCGCCTCCATCCCCTACCGCGCCAACATGACGCTGCTCGACGCGATGATCGCGGTGGGCGGCCTGTCGGAATATGCCGCGGGCAACCGCGCGCGGCTGATCCGCTTCAATCGCGAAACCGGGCAGCAGCAGGAATATGCGCTGCGGCTGGCGGACCTGCTCCGCCGTGGTGAGAGCGACGCCAACGTGATGCTGCGTCCGGGCGACGTGATCATCATCCCCGAGAGCATGTTCTAAGGGCGAGGGGCGGAGACTTGAACCAGCTTCTCGAAGAACTGCGGGCCGGCATCTGGGCGGTTTGGAACCGCCGCTGGCTGGCGCTGGGCATTGCCTGGGGCATTTGCCTGCTGGGCTGGCTGGCCGTGGCCATGATCCCCAACCGGTATGAAAGCGAAACCCGGCTGTTCGTGCAGCTGGACGACGTGCTGGCCGAACAGATCGGCATCGGCGCCGCCAGCCGCGCGCGCGATATCGACCGTATCCGGCAGACGCTGATCAGCTCGGTGAACCTGGAAAAGGTGGTCAACACCACGCGCATCGGTGACGGGGTGAACTCGCCCACCGAACTGGAAGCCGCGATCGCCCAGCTGACCCGCGATATCGAGGTGGTGAGCGAAGGCGAGAACGTGTTCGAGATCACCGCCAGCAGCGGCCGCCGCGACTTGTCGGATGCCGAGAACGCCGAACTGGCGCAGACCATCGCCCAGCGCATGATCGACATTTTCCGCGAGGAAAACCTGGGCGGCGCGCGCGGCGACATGGAGGAATCGATCGAATTCCTGAACCAGCAGCTGGCGCAGCGTGAAGAACAGCTGGCCGAGGCCGAACAGCGCCGTCTGTCGTTCGAAGCTGCCAATCCCGAACTGGTGGGCGGGGCGCAGGCCATCGCCACCCAGCTTTCGCAGGCCCGTTCCGAACTGCGCAGCGTGGAAGCCGATCTGGCCGCCGCGCAAAGCGCGCTGGCGGGCCTCCAGGGCCAGCTGGCCAGCACCCCGCGCACGCTGGTGACGCCGGGCGGCGGCGGATCGCGCGCTTCGCTGGCTCAGGCCGAAGCCAACCTGGCTTCCCTGCGCGCACGTGGGTTGACTCCCGAACATCCCGATATCGTGGCCGCCCAGCGCACCGTTGCCGCCTTGCGCGAGCAGGTGGCGGCAGCTGGCGGGCAGGACGTGGGCGGCACTCCCAACCCGGCCTACACCAGCCTGCAATCGATGCTGCTGGAACGCCAGTCCAACGTGCAGTCGCTGCAATCGCGCGCGGCGGCACTGGGCGCGGAAATCGCCTCGATCACCGCCAGCCAGGCGCGCGAGCCGGGTGCCGCTGCCGAAGCCACGCGCATCAGCCGCGACTATGACGTGCTGCGCCAGCAGTATGACCAGCTGTTGCAGGACCGCGAGGAGCTGCGCCTGCGCGGGCAAGTGGAGAACGAACGCAGCGCGGTGCAGTTCGAAGTGGTCGATCCGCCCACCACGCCGCGCTCGCCCGCTGCTCCCAACCGTCCGCTGCTGCTGGCTGCCGTGCTGGTGCTGGGCCTGGGCGCGGGTGGCGGCACGGCCTTCGCGCTGAGCAAGCTGGGTTCGACCTTCGCCACCGCCAGCCAGCTGGAACGCAATCTGGGCCTGCCGGTGATCGGCACGATCTCGCACACCTTCACCGAGGCGGGCCGCGAACTGCGCGCCAAGCGGCTGAAGTACTTCGCCGCCGGTGTCGGCGGGCTGGGCGTGCTGTTCGTGGTGCTGATCGCCGTCGAGTTGATCCAGCGCACGTCGGTGGCATGAGGGAGATGACGCGATGACCGAACACCGCAAGCTTCCCGATCCGCCCAAGACGCTGCTGGAGCGCGCCGAAAGCCTGTTCGGCCTTGGCGGCTTCAAGCCTGCCGACATGCCGAGCGAACTGGCACCACCGGTCAACCGCCGGGTGAAGAAGCGCCCTGCGCCTGTGGCTGCGGCCCCTGTCGCCGCGCCGGTTGCGCCGCTGGCCGTGCCGGTTGCGCCGCCGGTTGCCGTGGCTCAGCCCGCTCCCGCTCCCGAACCGGAGCCGGTCTACGAGGACGTTTCCTTCCCCACCCAGGTGCATCCCATCAGCCGCGAGGCGCTGGCGATCCACGGCTTGATCCAGCCCGAAGGGCAGGTGACGGAACTGCTGGAGGAATTCCGCATCGTGAAGCGCCGCGTGCTGGCTTCGGTGGCCAAGGCGCGGCAGCAGGGATCGGGCGCCATGGCCCAGCGGGTGCTGGTCTGTTCGCCCCTGCCCAACGAGGGCAAGAGCTATTGCGCGGTGAACCTGGCGCTGGCCATGGCGGCGGAAAAGGACAGCGAAGTGCTGCTGGTGGATGCCGATTTCGCCAAGCCTTCGGTGCTCAAGATGCTGGGCCTGCCCAAGGGGCCGGGCTTCATGGACGTGCTGGCGCGCGACGACCTGAAGGTGGAGGACTGCGTCCTCGCCACCGACGTGGCCGGGCTGCACGTGCTGCCTGCGGGTAATCACACCACGTCCGACAGCGAATACCTCGCCAGCCACCGCACCGCCGAGGTGCTCGACCGGCTGACGCGCGGTGCACCGGGTCGCATCGTCATCTTCGACAGCCCACCTGCGCTGGCGGCTTCTCCGGCGGCGGAACTGGCAAAGCACGTGGGCCAGGCGATCGTGGTCGCCCGTGCCGATCGCACCGGCCAGACCGCGCTGGAAGACGCGCTGACGCTGCTTTCGGCCTGTCCCGATCTCAAGCTGCTGCTCAACGCGGCCCATTTCAGCCCCAGCGGGCGTCGCTTCGGCGCCTATTACGGGGAGGAGGCGTAGCCATGCGCACGATCCGTCCCACCTGCCTGACCCTGGCCACGGCCATGGCCCTGCTGCCCTTGGCAGCGCAGGCGCAGCAGGCCCCCAGTGGCGCCGGCAGCAGCGCCAGCAGCGGCGATCGCACATCGCGCAGCGAAAGCGGCGGCGAGGATGCGCATCGCGGCCCCTATCTGGATGTGGCGCCCTATATCGAGGCGGCGCAGGTGCTCAGCTTCGAACTGCAACCGGGCAACGATACCGTCACCTACACCCAGCTGGCGGCGGGCGTCGATATCAGCACCGGCGGGCGCTACACCCAGGCCGCAGCTTCAGTGCGTTATGAACGGATCATCGGTTACGATGGCAATGCCGATGTCGATACCCTGTCGGGCCTGGCCCGCATGTCTGCCGGGCTGCTGCACGATTCGGTGACGATGGAAGCAGGCGCGCTTGCCTCGCGCACGCGGGTGGAAGGCAATGGCTTTACCACCGTGGGCGGGTTCGGCGGCGATGCCAGCAGCACCAGCCAGCTCTACTCGATCTATGCCGGACCCACGGTGCAAAGCCGCAGCGGTCCGGTGGAGATCAGCGGCGCCTATCGCCTGGGCTATACCCGTGTCGAATCGCCTGACGTGGTGGTTGTCGCCCCCGGCGATACCCCGGTCGACTACTTCGACGACAGCCTGACGCACCAGGTCGCTGCGCGAGTGGGCGTTGCTCCCAACACCGTGGCTCCCGTGGGCTTGGGCGTGGGCGCGGGCTGGAACCGCCAGGACATTTCCAACCTCGATCAGCGCATCGACGATCGCCACGTGCGCGCCGACGTGACCGTGCCGGTTTCACCCAGCGTGGCGCTGGTGGGCGGCGTGGGTTACGAGGACGTCGAGATTTCCAGCCGCGATGCGCTGCGCGATACCAATGGCAATCCGGTGGTGGGGGCCGATGGCCGCCTGGTTACCGACCAGAGCCAGCCGCGCCAGATCGCCTACGAGACCGACGGCCTGATCTGGGATGCGGGCGTGATCTGGCGGCCTAGCCGCCGCACCTCGCTGGAAGCCCATGTTGGCCGCCGTTATGGTTCCACCACCTACTACGGATCGCTGGGCTACACGCCCAACGCGCGGTCCAGCCTCAACGTCTCTGTCTACGACACGATCACCGGCTTTGGCGGGCAGATCAACGAGGCGATCAACCAGATGGGCACCGATTTCACCGCCTTCCGCAACCCGGTGACGGGCGACCTGGGCGCCTGCGCCGTGGGCGTGGAAGGCAACAATTGCGCGCTGGCGCGGCTCGGCTCACTGCGCAGCTCGGTATTCCGCAGCCGCGGCGTAGCGGCCAGCTACGGCGCCAGCAGCGGCAACACCAGCTTCGGCCTGGGCGCAGGGTATGATCGGCGCAGCTACATCGCGGGCGAGAACACCGTGCTGGCATCGGTCGACGGGCTGATCGACCAGACGTTCTACATCGCTGGCAACGTGGGCCAGCAGCTGGATCGCGATTCCACCCTCGGCTTCGGCGGCTCGGTCGCCTGGTTCGATGGCGGCAACACCAACCTGGGCGACGGGATCGGTTATTCCGCCTCGCTTGCCTACAACCGCCGCATCTGGCGCGGGCTCACCGGCACGGCCGCCGTGGGCCTCGACGGCCTCAGCCGCGACGAACTGCCTGACTATTCCGCCGCTTCGGCCCTGCTGGGCCTGCGCTACACCTTTGATTGACCGGGTCAGAAGGAGACCAGACCCATGTTCGACAATTTCTACGGCCTCACCGGCAAGCCCTTCCAGCTGACGCCCGATCCGGAATTCTATTTCCGTTCGATCACGCATCGCAAGGCGCTGTCCTATCTCGGCTATGGCCTGGCGCAGGGCGAAGGCTTCATCGTCATCACCGGCGAGGTGGGGGCGGGCAAGTCCACCCTGGTGGCGCACATGATGCAGAGCCTCGACCCGGCGCAGGTGACCGTGGCGCAGGTCGTCACCAGCAAGCTGGACGATGAAGAGGTGATCCACGTGGTTGCCGCCAGCTTCGGGATCGACATCGAAGGCCATGACAAGGCCACCGCGCTGACCGAGATCGAAAGCTTCCTGCACGAGGAAGCCCGCGCCGGTCGCCGCTGCCTGCTGGTGGTGGACGAATCGCAGAATCTTTCGGTGGAGGCGCTGGAAGAATTGCGCATGCTGTCGAACTTCCAGCTCGGCAACCATCCGCTGTTGCAGACGCTGCTGCTGGGCCAGCCCGAATTCCGCGTGACCATCCAGTCCGATGACAGGCTGGAGCAGCTGCGCCAGCGGGTGATCGCCGCGCACCACCTCGAACCGATGCAGAAGGGTGAGATCGAACCCTATATCCTGCACCGCCTGAAGAAGGTGGGCTGGGACGGCAATCCCAGCTTCGACATGCGCGTGTTTGCGGAGCTCTATGAAGCCAGTGGCGGCATTCCGCGCCGGGTGAACCAGATCGCAAACCGCCTGCTGCTGCTGGGCGCGGTGGAAGAACGCAACCGTATCGACGCCGCCATGTTGCAGAACGTGCTGGCCGAAATGGAAGCCGAGCGCGCCTTTCCCGAGGCGGCACCGGCCCCCATGCCCGAAGCCGAAAAGGTGTTCGAACCGGTCAAGGCCATGCCCACCACGCCGCGCGTGGACAAGGAAACGCTCGAACAATACCTGGCCGAGCGTGACGCGCAGATCGCGGAGTTGCAGCAGGCCGTGGTCGAGCTGGCCGAAGCCCGTGACGAGGCGGTGGTTGATACCGTCACCCCCGAGATCGAGACGCTGCGCGCCCAGCTGGCCCGCGTGGAAGCCAAGTGCTTCGAACAGGAACGCACGATCCGCCAGACGCTGACCATGCTGATCGACTGGATCGAAGGCGAAATGGATTCGAGCAAGGCCGCCTGAGGCGCGGCCCAACAGGGAAGTGCCACAGCGTGAACGCGCCGCAATTCAGCCCACGTCTTGCCCCCTTGGCCGGCCGCAACGGGCCTGTGGTCAACGGCCTGTCGGTGGACGTCGAGGACTGGTTCCAGGTCGGCGCCTTCGAGGACGTGATCGAGCGCGACCAGTGGGGCGCGCTGGATGACCGGGTGGATCGCAACGTCCACCGCATCCTCGACCTGTTCGATGCCGCAGGGGCCTATGCCACCTTCTTCACCCTGGGCTGGGTAGCCGAACGCCACGGCGCCTTGCTGCGCGAGATCGCGGATCGCGGGCACGAAATCGCCAGCCACGGGTGGGATCACCAGCGCGTGTTCCGCATGGACAAGGCAAGCTTTGCGCAGGACATCGACCGCGCGCGCAAGGTGCTGGAAGATGCCAGCGGGCAGGCGGTGAAGGGCTATCGCGCGCCCAGCTTTTCCATCGACGCGCGCACGCCCTGGGCCTTCGACGTGCTGGCAGAGCAGGGCTATTCCTATTCCTCCAGCGTCGCCCCGGTGGCGCACGACCATTACGGCTGGCGCGAAGCCCCGCGCTTCGCCTTTCGCCCGCTTAAGGACAGCCCGCTGCTGGAACTGCCGGTGACCACTGCCATGTTCCGCGGCAAACGGCTGGCGGCGGGCGGCGGCGGATTCTTCCGCGTGCTGCCCTATGCCTTCAGCCGCTGGGCGATCCGTCAGGTGAACCGGCGCGAAGGGCGGCCGGCGGTGTTCTATTTCCACCCGTGGGAGATCGACCCCGGCCAGCCGCGCGTGGCAGGCGCGCCGCTCAAGTCGCGGCTGCGGCATTACACCAATCTCGAGCGGATGGCGGGCAAGCTGGAACAGCTGGTGCGCGAATTCCGCTGGGGCCGGATGGACGCGGTCGCCAAGCGCGAGGCGCTGCGGCTGCGGCTGGAAGCAGCGGTGAGCGGATGAACGCGCCCTTCGCCCTGTCGCGCGAAATCGTGCGAGCCGTAGACCTGCGCCAGCCCGACGAGGCGGCGCGGATCGAGGGCTTCGTGGCCGAACACGGGGGATCAGTGTTCCATCGTCCCGCCTGGCTGCAAGCGGTGGAGCGCGGCACCGGCCAGCGCGCGCGCGGGCTGGTGGCGGAAAAGGCAGGGCGGGTAACCGGCTGGCTGCCGCTGACCGAGATCCATTCGCCGGTCTTCGGCCGGATGCTGGCCTCCAGCGGCTTTGCCGTCGAGGGCGGGGTACTGGCGGCCAGCCACGTCACCGCGCTGCTGCTGTGCGACGCGGTGGAGGAACTGGCGCTGCGCCTGTCGTGCCCCACGGTGGAACTGCGCGGCGGCCCGGCGGGCGATGGCTGGACGCTGCGGCAGGACAGCCACTGCGGTTTCGTCGCCCCGCTGACCGCCGATGACGAGGCGCAATTGGCCTGGATCCCGCGCAAGCAGCGCGCCGAAGTGCGCAAGGGGCTGGCGAACGAATTGCGCGTGACCGTGGGCAAGGGCGCGCTCGAGCGGGCGGCGCATTACGCGGTCTACGCCGAAAGCGTGCGCAACCTGGGGACGCCGGTTTTTCCGCAGGCGCTGTTCGACGCTGTGCTGAACGCGCTGGATGCCGACGTGCTGACCGTGTGGCAGGGTGCCGAGCCGGTGGCCTCGGTGCTCTCGCTCTATCACGATGGTGCGGTGATGCCCTACTGGGGCGGCGGCACCTGGGCCGCGCGCCACCTGCGCGCCAATGACCGGATGTAT
>JAGREI010000135.1 GCA_020446625.1 Erythrobacter sp. | reverse complement strand
ACCGCAGAAGTGCGCCAACCTCCTTGGGGGTGGTGATGGCCGCGCGGTGTACGACCTTGGGTGTCACCAGCGCACCACGAAGGTCGGAGCAGACGTCCCGCTCAGCCCGTGCCGTGGCGATTGCATAACGGAAAATCTGGCTGCAGGTCGCCCGCACGCTGCACGCGGTGTAATATTTCTTCGTTTTCTCGATCCGCTTCAACGCCAACAGCACTTCATGGGTGGAGATGGCCGTGATCGGACGGCTGCCAAGCGTGGGCATGACAAGGCCGAGCTGCCATTCGTACTTCTTGATCGTCATCGGTGCGCGCTCTTCAAGCCGCGCCTTCTCTAGCCATTCGTCGGAAATCGCCTTGAATGTATGCGCCTGAGCGATCGAAGCGTGGATCGCATCAAGCTTGGCCTGCTCCATCGGATCGATCTTGTCCGCAAGCAGGCGACGTGCCGCGAGCAGTTTCTCGCGCGCATCGGCCAGCATCACTTCAGGCCAGCGACCGAAGGACATGGTCTTCTGCTTTCCATGGAAGCGGTAGTTCATCCGCCAGAAGCGATTGCCGTTCGGCTGGACGAGCAGATAGAGTCCATCGCGGTCGGAAAGTTTGTAGGGCTTGTCTTTGGGCCGCGCAGCCTTGACCGAATTCGCGGTGAGGCCAGTCTTGATCCGATTCTCCTGCATGATGGTATGGCCTTTCTCCGTGGGTCCGGAGATACCATCAATCGTACCCGTTCCGTTCTGAAATCGGGAGAGATCGTTCCGAACTTGTTGGGACTTTATACCAGAGAAAAACCGCAGAAAACAGCCGCTTAACGGACCAAAATGGACGTTGGCGGAAGGGCGGTTGGAGCGGGTAGCGGGAATCGAACCCGCATAACTAGCTTGGAAGGCTAGGGCTTTACCACTAAGCTATACCCGCTCGTGCGCAACGCGATGCGCTTGCCATTTCTCATGCCGCTTCGTCAATCCAATTAGCGTTATCGCGGTTCGTTTCCCGCGGTAATGCCGCGTTCGAGAATCCGGGCGGCGACTTCGGCGACGTCGTCAATCGTCCGGTCGTCGGACCAGACGCAGAAGCGCAGGCCGAGGAATACGTTCATGCCCATGATCGCCCAGGCGTGCGCTTCTTCCACATCGTCGCGAAATTCGCCGCTCTCCGCCCCCGCGCGGAGCCGGCCAAGCATGCGCTGCGCCGTGGTTTCGTAATGTTTGCGATAGCTTTCGGGATCGGCGAATTCGGCCTCGTCGATGATCCGGTAGATTTCCTTGTGCTCGCGGGCGAAGTGGAGGAACGCGGACAGCGCGGCGTGTTCGGTCTCGAGGCTGGTCATGTCCGCTGAGATTGACTGCATGGCCCGCTGGCGTACTCGATCGCTCATGTCGCTGACGAGCGCCTGGAAAATCTCGTCCTTCGAATCGAAGTAAGTATAGAAGCTGCCGAGTGCGGTCCCGGCGCGCTTGGTGATTCCGGTGATCGACGTTTCGTGAAACCCCTTTTCCGCGAATTCCCCCGCCGCCGCGTCGAGCAGCTTGCGCAAGGTGCGGCGGCCGCGCTCCGTCCGGGGAACCTTGCCCAGGGCAGGCGGGGCGGGGGGCGGGTCTGTGCTCATTGCGTAACAGCTAGGTGCAAAGCGGGATGCTCGCAAACTTTAAATGTTGAAAGGTGATTCATGTTTCAATATAGGGGCGCCAACAACACAAGGGAGGATTGCCTCATGAACACGTCGCGTTTCCTTGCCGGCACCATGCGCGCCGCGCTGATTTCCGCCATGCTTGCCGGGGGCAGCATGCTTGCTTCGCCTGCCCTGGCTCAGTCCGAATCGCCGGCTTCCGAATCGGGTGCTTCGTCCGTTAGCGAAAGCGGCATGATCGTGGTCACCGCCCGTCGGCGCGAGGAACGGCTGGTCGATGTGCCGATCGCGGTCAGTTCGTTCTCGGGCGAGCAGCTCGAACGGGCCGGCGCGGCCGACATTACCGAAATCGCCCAATCGGTGCCCAACACCACACTGGAAGCCTCGCGCGGCACGAACTCGACGCTCTCGGCGTTCATTCGCGGTGTCGGCCAGCAGGACCCGGTGTCCGGATTCGAGCAAGGCGTCGGCATCTATCTCGACGACGTCTACCTCAACCGCCCGCAGGCGGCCGTGCTCGACATCTACGATGTGGAGCGTGTCGAAGTCCTGCGCGGTCCGCAGGGCACGCTCTATGGCCGCAATACGATCGGTGGTGCGGTGAAATACGTTACCCGCGAACTGCCCGATGAATTCTCCGCCAAGATCAAGGCGACCTACGGTTCGTACAACCAGATGGACGGGATCGCCTCCATCTCTACTCCGATCGGCGACATGGCCCGCATCGGCGGTTCGGTGGCCCGCCTTTCGCGCGGCGGGTTCGGCAGAAACCTGTCGACCGGGCAGGACAACTATGACAAGGACATATGGGCCGCGCGCGGCACGCTGGAAATTGGCGGCAAGGGCGAATCCTACCTGATCCGTATCTCCGGCGACTATACCAAGGACAAGAGCAATCCGCGCGGCGGCCACCGCCTGATGGATGGCTATGTCTCGGGGACCCCGGTGCTGGGAGACGTGTTCGATACGCGCGGCACGCTCAACGATCCCAAGCAGGACATCGAGGCCTATGGCCTGGCCGCGAATGTGACGCTCGAATTAGGCGGGGGCTTTACCGCCAAGTCGATTACCGCATGGCGCAAGGACAAGAGCGCGACTCCGATCGATTTCGACGCGCTGCCCGCGGTCGACGTCGACGTGCCGGCGTTCTATCGCAACGAGCAGTTCAGCCAGGAACTTCAACTGCTTTACGACGATGGCGGCGCGCTCAAGGGCATGGTCGGCCTCTACTATCTCGACGCCACGGCCGACACCCTGTTCGATGTGCGCCTGTTCACCAGCTTTGCGGGCTTCACCGCCTTCACGGAAGCGGACGTCGATACCAAGACGTATGCCGTCTTCGGCGATTTCACCTACGACCTGACAGACCAGTTCAGTCTTTCGCTCGGCGGGCGCTACACCTGGGATGAGCGCAAGGCTTCGATCCTGCGCCAGTACTACCTTGGCGGTGGTTCGCCGGTCTTCGGCGGTGCCGGGGTCGCCTATGGCGCGCCGCTGACCAACTTCAACGGCAAGGCCGATTTCGAGAAATTCACCCCTCGCGCTTCGCTCAGCTTCCAGCCGACGCCCGATCACAACATCTACGCCAGCTTCTCGCAGGGCTTCAAAGGCGGCGGGTTCGATCCGCGCGGCGTGGGCGTGAATGCGCCTGCGGCCATCCCCGGATCGCCGACCGACGCCGAAGTGGCCGACTTCCTCAGCTTTGAACCCGAATCGGTCGACAGCTACGAAGTGGGCTACAAGGGCAGCCTGCTCGACGATGCGCTGTATATCGCCGTGGCCGGGTTCTATGCCGATTACACCAACGTGCAGATCCCCGGCTCGGTGGCCTGCAACGTGGGCGGCATCGCCACATTCTGCGGCGTGGTGTCCAACGCCGGTGCGGCGGAGTTCTGGGGCCTCGAATTCGAAACCAACGCCCGCCTTGCCGAAGACCTGTTCGGCATGGGTGACGAGCTGCGGTTCACCGGTTCGCTGGGCTGGATCAACGCCGACTACGTCGAATACATCACCAACATCGGCGGTGTGCCGACTGACGTTTCGGACTTCCGCCACGTTCAGAACACCCCCGAATGGAGCGGCAGCGGCACGCTGGGCTACACCACCCCGGTGGGCAACGGCGACCTGTACCTGGGCACCACGGTTTCCTACCGCAGCGGGACCACCCAGTTCGAGATCGCCAATCCGTACCTCGACCAGCCGGGCTATGCGCTGTGGGATGCCAGCATCGTCTATAACGACGATTCGGGCTGGAGCCTGGGCCTCTACGGTCGCAACCTGACCGACAAGGAATACCGCACCTCCGGCTATACCTTCGTCAGCGCCAACGCGATCACCGGGGTGTTGAACACCGGCACCAACGGCCTGCCGATCCCCTCGCTCGGCACCGAAGGCACGCTGACGGCGTTCTACGGCAACCCGCGCCAGGTCTACCTCACCGCCACGATCGACTTCTGATCCGCCCCGGCGGACCAGACGGAGCGCGTGTGATGGAATACCGTGAACACCGCTACGCCAGCGCGTGCGGACGGCTGACGCTGTTCGCCCGCGACTATGGCGGCACCGGGAAGCCCGTGCTGATGATGCACGGGCTGACCCGCAACAGTGGCGACTTCGAAGGGCTGGCACAGCACCTGGCCGGGCAATACCGGCTGGTGGTGCCAGACCAGCGCGGTCGTGGCCTGTCGGACTATGATCCGGTGCCGGGCAACTACCGGCCCGATACCTACGCCAAGGACATGTTCGCCCTGCTCGCCAGCCTGGACATCGAACGTCCGGCGCTGATCGGCACCTCGATGGGCGGGCTGATGGCCATGGTGATGAACGCCATGGCGCCGGAGAGCTTCCCCGCGATCGCGTTCAACGATGTCGGCCCGGTGCTCGACCCTGCGGGCCTTGCCCGGATCAGCTCCTATGCCGGCGTGGGCGGGCCGATGGCGAACTGGGCGGCAGCGGCGCAGGCCTGTGCTGCCACCAATGCCGAGGCTTTCCCCGATTACGGCCCCGCCGACTGGCAGGCATGGGCAAGGCGCACTTGCCGCGAGCTGCCCGACGGGCGCGTGGAATTCGCCTACGATCCCGCCATCGCGCAGGGTTTTGCCGATGTCGATGACACTCCGCAGGCCGAAGCCGACCTGTGGCCGCTGTGGGAACTGCTGGGGCAGACCCCGGTGCTGGCCCTGCGCGGGGCATTGTCGGACCTGCTCGCACCCGATACGCTGGTGGAGATGACCAGGCGCCACACCGGACCGATCACCGCCGTCACCGTGCCGGGGCGCGGCCACGCGCCGATGCTCGACGAGCCGGAAGCGGTCGCCGCGATCACCGCGTTCCTGGCGGATCACTGGTCGTGAACCAGGCCACGACCCGGCCAGATCCGCACCGCAACACGGTGCTGGCCATGCTGCTGGTGGTCTATGTGTTCAACTTCGTCGACCGGCAGATCCTCTCGATCCTCGCCGCGCCGATCCAGGCTGACCTCGATCTCGACGATGCCCAGATGGGAATGCTGGGCGGGCTGGCCTTCGCCCTGCTCTATTCGACCATGGCCGTGCCGCTGGCCGCGCTGGCGGACCGCACCAGCCGCAGTTGGGTTATCACCGTGTCGCTGGCCGCCTGGAGCCTCTTTACCGCGCTGTGCGGCCTGGCCCAGGGGTTCTGGCACATCTTCCTCGCTCGGCTGGGCGTGGGCATTGGCGAGGCGGGCGGCGTTGCCCCCTCCTATGCCCTGATCGGGGACTATTTCCCCAGCGAACGGCGCGCCACCGCGCTGTCGGTCTATTCGCTGGGCATTCCGCTGGGCTCGGGCCTGGGGGTGCTGCTGGGCGGCTATATCGCGGCCACCGTGGACTGGCGCACGGCCTTCTTCGCCGTGGGCCTGCTGGGCGTGGCCATCGTGCCGCTGTTCAAGCTGCTCGTGCGCGACAAGGCCAGGCCCGCCGCTGCCGTGGGTGCGCCTGAGGCACCGACCCTGAGCGAAACCGCCGGGGTGCTGGCGCGCAAAAAGAGCTTCTGGTTCCTCGCCTTCGGCGCGGCCATGTCCTCCATGCTGGGCTATGGCATCGCCTTCTGGCTGCCCAGCCTGCTGATGCGCAGCTTCGGCTTCGACCTGGTGCAGGCGTCGCAGTTCTTCGGCGCGCTGCTGCTGATCGGCGGCGTGGCGGGCGTGATGGCGGGCGGTTTGCTGGCTGACCGGCTGGGCGGGCGCGACCGGGCCTTCTATTCCTGGCTGCCGGGGGTGGGCTTCTTCCTGGGCGCACCGCTGTTTGCCGCGGGCATCTCCAGTGGCGACGCGCGGCTGGCCTTCGTGCTGTTCCTGCTGCCGCAGGCGCTGTCCTACGTCTGGCTTGGACCCGTGCTGTCAGCCGTGCAGCACCTGGTGGTGCCGGGCGCGCGCGCCATGGCATCGGCGCTGTTCCTGCTGATCAACAACCTGATCGGGCTGGGCGGCGGGATCTACGCACTGGGCGCGATGTCGACCGCGCTGACGCCCGTCTACGGCGAGGAGGCGCTGCGCTACTCGATGCTCTACGCGCTGGGGCTCTACGCCGTGGCAGCGGTGCTGATGGCCATGGCTGGCCCGGCGCTGCGCAAGGACTGGGTGGCCGAATAGGCCCCCGTCCCTTCGCGCGGCCAGGCAGCGCCGCAGGAAAGCCACCACCAGTTCGTTGAAGCTGTCGGCAGTGTTCCCACTGCGCCCAGTGGCCGCAGCGCGAGAAGACATGCAAGCTCCGCGTTCGCCAAGGCCCACCAGTTCGCGCTGCAATTGCGCGAGATTGGCAAGGTCGAACAGGCGCTGCGGTCGCTGGCAGCATCCGTCGCGATCCGCGCGGATGGCATGGCTGCCTGAGCAGCCGATCAATCCAGCAAAAGAGAGGTGAAGCCGGGTTCTCGGGGACAGAGAATCCGGCATTCTTCCGGCTGAATTGCTGAGGCCGGAAAGTGTCTCTGGCGTCACCGTGATCTTGCTGGCCAGCGAAACCCCGCAGAACTGCGCGATTTTCCGGGCACAGGTCGCCCGGAGGCGAAATCGGGGTTTCTTGTCGGATTGTCTGGTGCGGTCGAGAAGACTCGAACTTCCACGGGCTTTCGCCCACAACGACCTCAACGTTGCGCGTCTACCAGTTCCGCCACGACCGC
>JAGREI010000134.1 GCA_020446625.1 Erythrobacter sp. | reverse complement strand
CAGGATTTCGCGCGTGCCGCCGCGCAGCGAGAAGCTCGGCGCCACCTGGGTGACGTAGAGCAGCGCGCGGTGGAGTTCGGGCGCGACCGCTTCGTGCGGGTGGCTGGCCAGGTCGTCGCCCACCAGCAGCGGCAGGTCCTGTTCGAAACTGGTGCCCAGGTCCTTCACCAGCGAAGCTTCCACCACCGGGCTTTCGCCCGCCGCCAGCCGCGCGGTGCAGGCAAGCGACATGGCGCGCAAGGTGGCCAGCCGCGCGATCAGCCCGCCCAGCTTGGTCGCCGTCGCCGCGTCGGTGCGGCCCACCTGCTGGAGATGGGCGATCCAGCCGTCGAGCAGCACCACGCTGGAATAGATGCGTTCAGGCCCGCTGCGTTCGAAGGCGAGTTCGGCGGTCACCTGCTTCCAGCCCTCGCCTTCCGCGCCGATCAGCGCGTCTGCGGGCAGGTCCACGTCCTCGAAGAAGACTTCGGCAAAGTGCGCATCGCCCGCCAGGTCGGTGATCGGACGCACGGTGACGCCCGGCGCCTTCAGGTCGACGATCAGCTGGGAAAGGCCCGCGTGGCGATCCTCCGGAGTGCCGGAGGTGCGCAGCAGCGCGATCATGTAGTCCGAATGCAGCGAATTGGTGGTCCAGATCTTCTGCCCGTTGACGCGCCAGCCGCTGGCGGTGCGATCGGCGCGGGCGCGCACGCTGGCAAGGTCGGAACCCGATCCCGGCTCGCTCATGCCGATGCAGAACAGTGCCTCGCCCCGGCAGATGCGGGGAAGGTAGAACTGGCGCTGTTCCTCGGTGCCGAAGTTGAGGATCAGGGGCGCGCTCTGCCGGTCGGCAATCCAGTGCGCCGCAACCGGAGCGCCCGCGCTGAGCAGTTCCTCTACCACCACGAAGCGGGCGAACGGTCCCTTGCCGCCGCCGCCATAGCGTTCGGGCAGCGTCAGGCCCAGCAGGCCCGCCGCGCCCAGCTTGCGCGTGAAGGCGGCATCAAACCCGCTCCACGAACGCGCGCGCTGGTCCAGCGGAAGGTCTGCGACCACCTGCTCCACCAGTGCGCGCACCACCGGACGCAGCGCCTCGTCAGCGGGAGGCAGGCTGGCAAGACTGAGACTTTCGAACAAGGGCAGTTTCCCCGGATTGGCCTGGATGCGCGCCATAGGCCCGTTCCCGCCGCACCAATCAAATATTTATTTCTACCGACTTGATATTCATTCGATATCGCTGGCCGCCATGGCCACGCTGACGAAGTTCGCCACCGCTGGCCCCGCATCGGGCGAAACGGCCAGCCCCATCTCGATCGCCACCGGCTCGCGCAGCGGCAGCAAGGCCACGCTTTCGGGGGCAAAGCGCGACATGCGTGCCGGCAGCAGCGCCACGCCCAGCCCCGACTGGACCAGGCTGAGCACCGCCTGCACCTGCGTCACTTCCTGCGTCACCATGGGCACGAAGCCCGCCTGCTGGCAGGCCAGCATGATCACCGTGTGCAGCACGCTGACCGGCCCGTGGACCACGAAAGGTTGCTGGGCCAGTTCGGCCAGCGCCAGCGACTTGCGCCGCGCCAGCGGGTGCGACCTGGGGATGGCGGCCACCATCCGGTCATGCTCGATCACCTGGATCACCGCGTCGGTGCGCTTCATCGCGGGCAGGCGAACCAGCCCGATGTCGAGCTGGCGCTGCTGCAAGGCGTCGAGGATGCCCACGCTGGTCATTTCCTCCAGCACCAGCTCCACCTTGGGGTAGCGGGCGCGGTAGGCCAGGATCAGCCGCGGCAGCAGTTCGCTGACCGCCGATCCGACGAAGCCGATCGCCAGCCGCCCCGTCTCGCCTTTCGCGCCCAGCCGCACGGCTTCGGCCACCAGTTCGGCCTGCACCAGCGTCTCGCGCGCGGGGGCCAGCGCCGCCTCTCCCGCGGGCGTCAAGCGCACCCCGCGCGGGCCGCGTTCGAACAGCGGAGTCCCCAGCCCTTCCTCCAGCTTGCGGATGGCCACGCTCAGCGGCGGCTGCGAAATGTTGAGCCGTTCCGCCGCCCGGTGGAAGTTGCGGGTTTCGGCAAGCACGGTGAAATAGCGCAGCTGGCGAAGGTCCATGATATTCATCCGATATCGCAAGAGTACGAATTAATATTAGCAGTCTCGCCAAAAGCGGCATAGCCCCGCTGGGCAAAGGCAGAGGAGCATCATAGCAGATGGAACCCTTTCTCAAGGTGGAGCGCCACGGCGCGGTGGTGCTGGCCACGCTCAACCGGCCCGACCAGCGCAATGCCATTTCCGAGGTCGCGCACAGCGAGGAACTGGTGGACTTCTGCACCAGCATGACGCGCGATCTCTCGGTCAAGGCGGTGGTGCTCACCGGCGCGGGCAAGGCGTTCTGCGCGGGCGGCGACGTCAAGGCGATGCAGGCGCGCACCGGCATGTTCGCGGGCAGCCCCTACGACCAGCGCAACGCCTATCGCACCAGCGTGCAGATGATCGGCCCGGCGCTGACCGGGCTGGAAGTGCCGGTGATCGCGGCGATCAACGGCCCGGCGATCGGCCTGGGCCTCGACATCACCTGCATGTGCGACATCCGCCTGGCCGCCAGCACCGCGCTGTTTGCCGAAAGCTATGTCAAGCTGGGGATCATTCCCGGCGGCGGCGGCGCCTGGCTGTTGCCGCGCACGGTGGGCCTTGCCCGCGCCAGCCAGCTGACCCTGACCGGCGACACCTTCGACGCGGCCAAGGCGCTGGAGTATGGACTGGTCAGCGAAGTAGTGGAACCCGATGCGCTGCTGCCCCGCGCGCTGGAACTGGCCCAGTCGATTGCCGCCAACCCCGGCCACGCCACCCGCATGGCCAAGCGGCTGATCCGCGAAGGCCAGAATGTCACCCTTGCCAGCCACCTGGAAATGGCCGCCGCCTACCAGGCGCTGAGCCACCATACCGAGGATCACCAGGAAGCGATCAGCGCCTTCCTCGACAAGCGCGCGCCGGAGTTCCGCGACCGATGAGCGCACCCGTTGCCAATACCGGCCCGCTGGCGGGCATCCGCGTGCTCGACCTGTCGCGAGTGCTAGCCGGCCCCTGGTGCACGCAGATGTTCGGTGACCTGGGGGCGGAAGTCATCAAGGTCGAACAGCCCGGCCAGGGCGACGATACCCGCCGCTGGGGTCCGCCCTGGGTGCCGGACGGTTCGCGCGATTCCGCCTATTACCTCTGCACCAACCGCAACAAGCGGTCGATCGCGGTCGACATTGCCTCGCCCGAAGGCGCGGAGCTGATCCGCAAGATCGCCGCCACCAGCGATATCGTGGTGGAGAATTTTCGCGTGGGCGGGCTGGTGAAATACGGCCTCGATTACGAAACGATCAAGGCGATCAATCCCGGCGTGATCTGGTGCTCGATCACCGGCTTCGGACAGACCGGCCCGCTGAAGGACGAAGGCGGCTACGATTTCCTGATCCAGGGCATGAGCGGGCTGATGAGCGTCACCGGGCGGCCCGACGGCACGCCGGGTGAAGGCCCGCTGAAGGTGGGAATAGCCATTTCAGACCTCGTTACGGGGCTTTATGCCGCCAGTTCGGTGCTCGCCGCCCTGCACCACCGCGACCAGACCGGCGAAGGCCAGCAGGTCGACATTGCCCTGCTCGATGCGCAGGTGGCGCTGCTCACCAACCAGGCTTCGAATTATCTCAACGGCGGTATGGTGCCGCGGCGGCTGGGCAACCAGCACCCCAACATGGTGCCTTATCAGGACTTTACCTGCGCCGATGGCGAAATCCTGATCGCCACCGGGAACGACCGGCAGTTCCGTTCGCTGTGCGCCCTGCTGGGTCTCGACGTGCTGGGCAGCGATGAACGCTTCGCCACCGTCTCTGCCCGCAGCATCAACCGGGCGGCGCTGCTGGAATACCTCGAACCCGCCATCGCCACCCGCCAGGCGGACGACCTGATCGCCCAGTTCCGCCTGCACAAGGTGCCTGGCGGACGGATCAACGATATCCCGCAGGTGCTGGAACACCCGCAGGTGGAACACCGGCAGATGGTGCGCGAGATCGAACGGTCGGACGGCACGCCGATTAAGTTTATCGGTTTCCCGGCCAGGCTCAGCCAGACCCCGGCCAGCTATCGTCACGCCCCGCCCCGCTCTGCCGAAGATACGGCGGCGGTGCTGGCCGAGGCGCTGGGCCTCGACAATACGGAAATCCAGCGCCTGCTCGAAAGCGGCGTTATTGCGGAGAAGTTGTGATGCAGGGCATGAATTTCATCGACGGCGAATGGCGCGCAGGCGAAGCCCCGCTCGTCACCCTGAACCCGTCCGACCTCGACGAAGAGGTGGGCCATTACACCAAGGTCGGCGCCGCCGAAGTCGAGGAAGCCATGGCAGCCGCCCGCCGCGCCTTCCCCGCCTGGCGCGCCTTCAACATGCAGGCGCGGGCAGACCTGCTGCGCAAGGCAGGCGACCTGCTGCTGGCCCGC
>JAGREI010000133.1:1285-14420 GCA_020446625.1 Erythrobacter sp. | reverse complement strand
ACCGGCGGCGCCTGGATCATGTACTTTGCCGATGCGCCCACGCTGGTGCGCGAATTCTGGAGCGGCGAGGCGCCCTATGTCGCCTATGCCACGGTGTTCGTGCTGACCATGACCACCTTCATCTTCGGCGGCTTCATGCGCGAACAGGTGTGCATCTACATGTGCCCCTGGCCGCGCATCCAGACCGCGATGATGGACGAGAATTCGCTGACCGTCACCTACAAGGACTGGCGCGGCGAACCGCGCGGCAGCGTGAAGAAGGCGGAAAAGCACCCCGGCGAATACGGCGACTGCGTCGACTGCGGGCAGTGCGTTGCGGTCTGCCCCACCGGCTGGGACATCCGCAAGGGGCCGGACATCTCCTGCATCAACTGCGCGCTGTGCATCGACGCCTGCGACCGGGTGATGGGCGAGGTCGACCGCCCGCGCGGCCTGATCGACTATGTCACGCTGAAGGATGCCGATCGCGAGGCCAAGGGCGAACCGCCGCGCCCGGTGCTGAAGGCACTGCTTCGCCCGCGCTCGATCCTCTACTTCTGCGTCTGGAGCGGCATCGGGCTGGGCCTGCTGTTCGCGCTGGGCGTGCGCAGCCATACCGAGATCACCGTCGCGGCTGACCGCAACCCGCCCTACATGCTGATGAGCGACGGGCGCGTGCGCAACAACTACACCGTCAAGGTGCGCAACATGGAAGGCCGCCCGCGCACCTTCCAGCTGTCGCTGGCGGGCCTCGACGGGGCGCTGATGTGGTCCGAACGGATGGACAATGCCCAGGCCGCGCGCGACATCACCCTCGACGTTCCGGCCGATACCACCGGATCGGTTCGCATCTACGTGATGGCTCCGGCCGGAACCACGCCGCAGGATTTCAGCCTGGGCGTGGTGGCACAGGACGAAGAGGGCGAAGGCGATGCCACGGCGGTGCGCTTCGCCACTCCGGAGGGCGAATGATGCAAGGCCGCTTCACCGGCTGGCACATGACCGCGATCCTCGTCGCCTTCTTCGGCGTGGTGGTGGCGGTCAACATCACCATGGCGCGCTTTGCCACCGGCACCTTTGGCGGAGTGGTGGTGGAAAACTCCTACGTCGCCAGCCAGGAGTTCAACCACTGGCTGGCCGAAGCCGAAGCCAGCCGCGAACTGGGCTGGCAGGTGGCCCTGGCGCACGGGCCGGAAGGCCGCGTGGCGCTGACCGTGGCCGGCGCGCCCGACATGCTCCATGCCACCGGCGTGGCGCGCCACCCGCTGGGCCACGAAGAACCGATCGCGCTGACCTTCGAACGGGTCAGCGAAGGCCAGTACCTTTCCACCCAGGCCCTGCCGGCCGGTCGCTGGATCCTGCGGCTGGAACTGGCGCAAGGCCAGGCCGTCTGGCGCGGGGAGGAGCACTGGCAGTGAGCGTGATGGACCCCCTGCCCGGCACGCGCACCAGCGTGCTGGCGGTGCCGGGGATGCATTGCGCGGGCTGCATGAGCAAGGTCGAACGCGGGCTGGGCGCGGTGGACGGTATTTCCAGCGTCCGCGCCAACCTCACCTCGCGCATGGTCACCGTGGCGCACGAGGCGCGGCTGGACGATCGCGCGCTGGTGCGGGCGCTGGCCGACCTGGGCTACGAAGCCCAGCCGCGCGCGCCCGATGACCTGACGGCCCCCAGCGCGGTCAAGCCGCTGCTCGCGCCGCTGGCGGTGGCGGCCTTTGCGGCGATGAACGTGATGCTGCTGTCGGTCAGCGTCTGGTCGGGCGCCGAAGGCTCTACCCGCGAACTGTTCCACTGGATCACCGCGCTGATCGCCCTGCCTGCCATCGGCTATGCCGGGCAGCCGTTCTTCAAGTCGGCCTGGCGCGCGCTGAAGAAGCGCACCACCAACATGGACGTGCCGATCTCGCTGGGCGTGATCATCGCCAGCATGTTGAGCCTCTACGAAGTGGCCACTCACGGCGAACACGCCTGGTTCGACGGCGCGCTGATGCTGCTCACCTTCCTGCTGGCGGGCCGCGTGCTCGACGCGATGATGCGCGACCGCGCGCGTACCGGGGTGGAAGCCCTGGTGAGCCAGGCGGCGCAAGGCGCGCAGGTGCTGGGCGCGGACGGCGCGCTCGGCTGGATCGCCTCGCCCGACCTGCGGCCCGGCATGGTGATGCGCGTGGCGGCGGGCGAGCGGCTGGCGGCTGACGGCACGATCCTGACCGGCGCCAGCAGCTTCGACCAGTCGCTGCTGACCGGCGAAAGCGCGCCCGTTGCGCTGGGCACGGGCGAAGCGGTGCTGGCGGGCACGCTCAACCTCTCGGCTCCGGTTGACGTCCGCGTCAGCCATGCCGGGCACGATACCACGCTGGCCGAAATCGCCCGGCTGATGGAAGCCAGCACGCAGAACCGCAGCCGATATGTGCGGATCGCGGACCGCGCCGCGCGGCTCTATGCCCCGGCCGTCCACACGCTGGCCGCCGTCACCGTGATCGGCTGGCTGCTGGCGGGCGCCAGCCTGTACCACGCGCTGGTGATTGGCGTGGCGGTGCTGATCATCACCTGCCCCTGCGCGCTGGGCCTGTCCGTGCCGGTGGCGCAGGTGGTGGCGAGCGGGGCGCTGATGCGCTCCGGGATCATGGTGAAGGACGGTTCGGCGCTCGAACGCATGGCCACGGTGGACCGCGCGCTGCTCGACAAGACCGGCACGCTTACCCTGGGCCGCCCCTCGCCCGACCACGCGGCGCTGGCCGCGCTGTCCGCCAGCGAAGCCAGCCTTGCGCTCGCGCTCGCCAGCCACAGCCGCCACCCTTTGTCACGTGCGCTGGCCAGGGCGCTGGCAGGCAAGTCGCCCGCCACGCTGGAGAACGTGCGCGAGGAAGCTGGCGAAGGCGTGTTCGCCCAGTGGCAAGGGCAGGCGGTTGCCTTGCGCCGCCCCCCAGCGGGCGGGCAGACCGCCGTCCTGCTGCAACTGGGCGATGCCGAACCGCGCACCATCGCGTTTCACGACGATCTGCGCCCCGATGCGATCGCGGCATTGCAGCGGCTGGCGCGCGCGGGGATAACCACTTCGATCGTCTCGGGCGACAGCCGCGAGGCCGTGGCCAGCATTGCCGCCGCAACCGGGCTGGAAGCCGAAGCCGAAGTGCGTCCCGCCGAAAAGCAGGCACTGGTCGACCGCCTGCGGGCCGAGGGGCACCAGGTGCTGATGGTGGGCGACGGGCTCAACGATGGCCCCGCGCTCGCCGCCGCCAATGCCTCTATGGCGCCGGGATCGGCCAGCGACGTCGGCTTGCAGGCCGCCGACATGGTGTTCGTGCAGGATTCGCTGCTGGCCCTGCCGCGCGCGGTGATGGCGGCTCGCCGCACCATGGCCGTGGTGAAGCAGAACTTCGCCCTCGCCGTTATCTACAACCTGCTGGCGGTGCCGCTGGCCATCGCCGGGCTGGTGACGCCGCTGATCGCCGCCATTGCCATGTCGGGCAGCTCGCTGGTGGTGGTGGCCAATTCGCTGCGCCTGACAAGGGCAGCGAAGTAGGGGGCGCGCGGTGAACCTCGTCCTCATCCTGCTGCCGATTGCGCTGCTGCTGGGCCTGGCTGGGCTGGTGGCCTTCTTCTGGGCGCTGAAGAGCGGCCAGTTCGAAGACCCCGAAGGTGCCGCCGCGCGGATCCTGATCGACGACGAGGACGAACCCGCATGACCTTGAGCGCGGACCTGATGGCGCTGTTCGCCCTGCTCCCGGCGATGACCGGGCCGGTCAGCAGCGCGGCTGCCGCGGGCGAGAACGCGATCGTGCTGGCGCTGTGCAGCGGCGGCAGCCTGGTGGTGCCGGCCGGCGGCAGTCACGGCCCCGGTCCCGCTACCCAGCCGTGCTGCGCCAAGGGCTGCCAGCGCGACGACCGCAGGCGGCGGCGCGGCCAGCCGCTCGCCTGATCCGGCATAGTCCTGCCCATCGGTGACCTGCATCACAGACGCAGGCGACCGCCTGCCCTATCCATCGCTCATCAAGAGGAGATGGAAATGAACAAGACAATCGAACCGCACGCAATCACCGATGCCGACCTCGATGAGGTCGCTGGCGGGTTCGGCAACAGCTACACCGGCACCGTGCGCGTCGGCACTGGCGGCTTCAGCGGCGGCGTGTTCGTCGCATCGGGCGACATCAACGGCGATGGCACCAGCGAGGCGAGCGGCGGTGCGGGCAAGGACGTGCTGCTGGGCGGACGCGGGAACGACGTTTCGTAATCAGCCGGTGCAGCGCCGCCGAGTGCGGCGATTGATCCAGAGCAATGATGTTGCGCACGGGTGATGGCACACAGGCTGGCATGTGGCCTTACCATCCCCAACTGCTCGAAGTGCCGGTGCCGCGGTACACCAGTTTCCCCACCGCAGCCGAATTCGCAGACGACGTCGGCGCGGTAGACCTGCTGACCGCGATGGAAAGCGCGAACGGCGACCTGTCGCTCTACGTCCACGTCCCCTTCTGCGAGAAGATCTGCTGGTACTGCGGCTGCAACACCGCCGCCGCCAACAAGGCATCGCGGCTGGAAAGCTACCTTGAAGCACTGCACCAGGAAATCGCCCTGGCCGCATCGCGCCTGCCCGCCAGCGCGCGGGTGCGGCGGATCGCCTTCGGCGGCGGCAGCCCCAATGCGCTGACCACCGCGCAGTTCCTGGCGCTGTTCGAGGCGCTGGCCCAGCACTTCACCCTGGTCGATCCGGCGGTGTCGGTGGAGCTGGACCCGCGCAGCATGTCGCCCGGCTGGGAACATGCCTTGCGGCAGGTCGGCACCAGCCACGCAAGCATGGGCGTGCAGACCTTCGCGCCCCGCTTGCAGGCCGCCATCGGCCGGGTGCAGCCGACCGAGCTGATCGAACGCACCATGGACCTGCTGCGCCGCGCGGGCGTGGGCTCGGTCAATTTCGACCTGATGTACGGCCTGCCCGGCCAGACCATGGACGACCTCGCCCATTCGCTGGACAAGGCTGTCAGCATGGGCGCGGACCGGGTGGCGCTGTTCGGCTATGCCCACGTGCCGCACATGATCGCGCGCCAGAAGCGCATCGACGCCAGCGCCCTGCCGGGCGGCGAGGAACGCTTCACCATGGCGCAGGCGGGTTATCGCCAGTTGGCCGAATCGGGCTACATCCCGGTCGGCTTCGACCATTTCGCCTTGCCCGACGACGGCATGGCACGGGCCGCGCTCGACGGGACGCTGCGGCGCAATTTCCAGGGCTTCACCGATGACCAGGCGCCGGTGCTGCTGGGGCTGGGCGCTTCCGCCATCAGCAGCTTCCCCGCGTTGCTGGCGCAGAACGAGAAGAACGCCGGGCGCTATCGCATGTTGCTGTCGCAGCAGCAGCTGCCGGTGGCGCTGGGCAAGCGTCGCAGCGCCGATGACCGGCGGCGCGGCGCGGTGATCGAGGCGCTGCTGTGCCAGGGCAAGGCACGCATCGATCCGGCCATGCTGATCGAGGCGCAGCTGCGCCTGTCACCCTATATCGAGGCGGGACTGTGCGGCTTTGCCAATGGCATGTTGAACGTCAGCAGCAATGCCCTGCCCTATGTGCGCAGCATCGCGGCGGCCTTCGATCCCTACCGCCAGCACTCCCCGCGCCGGTTCAGTTCCGCGATCTGAGGCACATCGCCACCTGCGCCGCAGGCACGGTACATTCTCACGCAAAGACGCAAAGGCGCGGAGAGAGGTTGCGGTCCAAGACTACCTCTTCGCGCCCTTGCGCCTTTGCGTGATCCATTGATTGCGGCTGCGCCGCATCATTTTCTCTGAAAAAAATGGGCCCGCGAAGCGCGGGCCCAGTCGGGAGATACCTGCAAAGGGGGAAGGAAGGATCAGGCACTCACGGTTACGCGGTTCTCCAGCAGCACGGTGGCTGCCGCCGTGTTGGAGATCGGCACGTGATAGTTGCTCGCCAGTTCGCGCACCGAGCCATGCAGCGCACCGCGCGCGGCGATCCAGTTGAGGATTTCCACGCCCTGGCTGCCCGCCAGTTCGACGATGTCGAGCACGTCGTGCTGCAACAGCGCCTCGGGATCGCGGGCAAGGTTGCGCAGGCAGAAACGGTCGTAGTCGCTGTTGATGTGGCCCGCGCGCCCGCCTTCGAGCTGGTGCGACAGCCCGCCGGTGCCAAGCACCACGATCTTCTCGTCACCCTGCCAGCTTTCCAGCGCCCGGCCCACGGCCTTGCCGAGGTTGTAGCAGCGGCGCGCGCTGGGCAGCGGGTGCTGCACGGTGTTGATGGCGATGGGGATCAGCTTGACCGGAAACTCTTCCGCACCCGGCCAGGCCAGTTCGAACGGCACGGCCACGGCGTGGTCAACAGTCATCGCCTGGCAAGTGACGGGATCGAAGTCGCTCTTCACCACCTCTTCGATGATGTGCCACGACAGGGCCTGGTGACCCGGATAGGGGCGCGGGAAGGAAATGCCCCAGCCTTCATCCTCGTGCCGGTATTCGGTGGCCGCGCCGATGGCGAAGGTGGGCATCTTGTCGAGGAAGAAGTTCAGCCCGTGGTCGTTGTAGAACACCACTGCCACGTCGGGCTTTTCGCGATGCAGGAATTCGTGCACCGGATCGAACCCGTCGAAGAAGGGCTTCCAGTAGGGATCCTGTTGCAGCCCGCGCGCGATGGCGCTGCCGATCGCGGGAACGTGGCTGGTGAACACGCCGCCGATTACCTCGCTCATTGTGCTTGCTCCAGTTGCGCCACGTGGCGTTCGGTAACGGCATGGCTCATCAGGCCCGCCTTGAACTCGTCCAGCCCGACGCCGGTCTGCAAGGCGCCCAGGTCCTGCACGTTGAGGCCGAAGATGCCCGCCAGCTTGGCGAGGTAGTAAACGTTGCCGCCCGCCGCGATCATCGCGTTGACGTCGCGCCCGCGCACCGCTGCCAGCTGCGCCGGGGTGAGGGCGAAGCGCGCCATGTAGCCTTCCTCGTCCGCGACGAAGGCATCGCGGTTGGCCTGGCTGTTGAACGAATAGCACATGGCATTGAGCGGATATCCGGCCTGCGCGGCGTCGCCGTCGAACACCGGGGTGCCGGGGATCATGCGCCGGCCGCTGTCATCGATTTGTGCAAGGGGTAGCATGGCAGGTCTCCCTTCAGTTGCAGGTACAATGCCCCTGCCGCGCCGGGCTGTCTTTGCGATGGATCAATTGCCGCTGCGCCTCGCTGGCGCTGGCTCTAGCCTTCGCTGGCCGCGCGCGCATCGTGGCGAAACTGGCTGGCGGTCTGCCCGGTCATCCGACGGAAGAAGCGGGCGAAATAGGCCGGATCGGAAAAGCCCAGCCGACCGGCAATTTCCTTCACGCTGGCACCCGAGAAGCTGAGATAGCGCATCGCCTCGATCGCCAGCCGTTCCTGCACCACCATGCCGGGCGCCTTGCCGAAACTGGCGCGGCAGGCGCGAGTCAGCGTCGGCTCGGTGGTTGCCAGCTGGCGCGCATAGTCGGCCATGCTCCAGCCGCGGCGGAAGTTCTCGTCCACCAGCGCGCGGAAACGTTCGGCCAGCCGCTGCTGCCCGCCGCCGCCAGTGCCGGCAACGCCCTGCGCCAGCGCGGCATCGACGCAGGCGAGCAGCAGGGCCAGCTGCGCCGCATCGAGCGCGGCCAGCCGGCCGCCCTGGCCTTCCTGCTGCCCGTCGCCTTGCCCATCGCCTTTCCGGGCGGCGAAATCCGCCAGCAGCCAGCCGATCCGCGCCAGTTCGCCTGATCGTTCGGCCAGCGGCGCCAGCAGCGCCTGCGGCTGGCGGAACAGCGCCAGTTCGCCCGCTGCCGCCATGCGCGGATCGTGCAGCAGGTCCACCGCGAAGGACACCACCCAGCCTTCCGAGTCCGGCGCAAAGGCGAAGGCGTGGACGCACAGGCTTGGCACTGCCACCAGCATGGGCGCGGCCAGCGGCATTTCCCGGCCATCGACCGTCAGCTTGCCCGCTCCCTGCTGCAACAGCAGCACCTGGTGCATGGCCGGATGGCTGTGCGCGGCGATGTTCCAATCATGCAAGGCAGAGCGGGCGGAAACGGGCTCTATGTGCACGAATTCGGGCGCGAGATCGGACCATGTCTCTCCGTAAAGGGCGAACTTGTCCCAGACGTGCTGCTGCCTCACCATGCGGGCATGATGCATCGAATTGATCGAAAAGTGCAAGCCTGTGCGGCGATCATGCATCGCCTGCCGATGCTGCCTGTGCAACAGATGTAGGCAATAACGGAGAGAACGGATGACTCTGGACACGGCCACGGCAAGCGATTTCCGCTTCGACCCCTATTCGCCCGCGAACGATGCGGACCCCTTCCCCGCCTACCAGCGGCTGCGCGAGGACTTTCCGCTGTTCTGGTGCGAGGAGGCGGGGATGTGGGTGCTGTCGCGCTATCACAACATTCTCAACGCCTTGCAGGACTGGAAGACCTATTCCTCGGCCAAGGGCAACCTGGTCGACGAACTGCCCGGCCGCGCCGGGGCCACGCTGGGTTCCACCGATCCGCCCCGGCATGACCGGCTGCGCGGGCTGATCCAGAAAGCCATGCTCAAGTCCGCGCTCGAACACACCATCGAACCGCTGCGGCTGGCCGCGCGCGGCCACCTGGCGGCGGTGCGCGACCGGGACAGCTTCGACTATGTCGGGGAATTCTCCAGCCGGGTAACGCTGGACCTGATCTTCACCCTGTTCCAGCTACCCGAGGAAGGGCGCGAGGAAGTGCGGACCAAGGCCGTGCTGATGACGCAGACCGATCCGGTCAAGCGCGCCAAGGGCGAGGAGCACCTGGCCGCCTACCGCTGGATGACCGACTATGCCGAAGCCCTGGTGCAGGAACGCAAGCAGGCGCCGGGCGAAGACCTGCTGTCCAACTTCATCACCGCCGAGATCGACGGCGAGAAGCTGCGAGACGAGGAAGTGCGGCTGACCGTCACCACCCTGATCATGGCGGGGATCGAGAGCCTTTCGGGCTTCCTCGCCATGCTCGGGCTCAACCTGGCGCAAAACCCCGATGCGCGCCGGGCGCTGGTGGCCAGCCCGGACCTGATCCCCGATGCGATCGAGGAAAGCCTGCGCTTCAACACTTCTGCCCAGCGGTTCCGCCGTTGTATTCAGACTGACACCGAACTGCACGGCCAGACCATGCGGGCAGGCGACTTCGTGATGCTGTGCTACGGTTCGGCCAACCGCGATCCGCGCAAGTTCGACAATCCCGATGTCTACGACCTGGCGCGCAGGCCCAAGGGCCACCTGGGCTTCGGCGGCGGCGTCCATGCCTGCCTGGGTTCGGCGCTGGCACGGCTGGCCTGCAAGGTGGCGATAGAGGAACTGCTGGTCGCCATGCCCGACTTCGCCGTGGCGGAAGACCGCTTCCCCTGGCTGCCATCGTCGAATTTCCGCAGCCCGCAACGGCTGGTGCTGGCGCGCGGCTGACGCCGGTTCTCGCGGTAACAATGCTGGGGCGGCGGGGCCAGGGCCTCGCCGCCCCATTTGCAATTGTGCATTGCAGTAGAAGTTTGATGATCCAGCGCCTGGATCGTGCTAGGTAATTCCCCCTAGGACGATATTAACCAGGATCATCGGCAGCCGCCGCGCATGGGCGAAATCGACAATCCCGAAGCGATGGAAGTCGCTACCGACTACCTCGTCGTCGACCCGGTAGCGCCTGCGAACCGGGTGGCCGATGCAGCCGCAAGGCCGCGGCGGCTGCCGCGCGCGCCCGCCAACGGGCTGGCGCGTTCGCTGGAGAAGCGGCGGTTGCAGGCTTACCTGGGCATGGTGGCGACCGATGCCGTGCTGCTGCTGGCCTGCTTCGGCCTGGTGGCGCTGGTGCACCTTGGCCGTGGCGGCGACATGGTGCCGGTGCGCGGCGGGATGCAGTCGGCCTACCTGCTGCTGCCGCTCTACCTTACCATTGCGCTGTACAACGGCACCTATTCGCGCAGCGCGCTGACCGACTGGCGCGGCGCGGCGGGCAAGGCGTTCCTGGCGCTGCTGGTGTCGAGCGCGCTGTTCAATTTCGTGGCCTTCTTCGCCAAGATGAACGCCGAATTCTCGCGCGTGGTCTTCACCGTGGGCCTGGTGGTGACCATGCTGGCCTTCACCGCTTATCGCCTGGTGTTCGCCCACTGGCTGCTCAACCGCTGGGGGCCGGGCGCCGCCAACCGCCTGGTGATCCTGGCCGGTGGCCCGCGTTTCACCCTGCCAAATGCCTTCCACGTCGATGCCGTGGAGCACGACCTGCGGCCCGACCCGAACGATCCCGCCGCGATCGACCGGCTGGCCAAGTACCTGCGCAACATGGATCAAGTGCTGGTGAGCAGTTCACGCGCGGACCGGCTGGCCTGGGCCAATATCCTCAAGGGCAGCGGCGTGCAGGGCGAGCTGATCGACGAGACATCGCGCGATGTCGGCGCGCTGGGCGTGATCCACCATGACGACGTGAACCAGTCCGCGCTGCTGGTATCGGCCGGGCGGCTGGGCCTGCGCTCGCGCGCGTTGAAGCGGGTGTTCGACATTGCCGTGGCCGGGCTGGCGCTGCTGCTGCTAAGCCCGCTGATGGTGCTGGTGGCACTGGCGATCAGGCTGCAAGACGGCGGGCCGGTGTTCTTCCGCCAGCGCCGGATGGGGCGCGGCAATCACTTCTTCGATATCTACAAGTTCCGGTCGATGCGGGTGGCTGCCAGCGATGCCGCAGGCAATGTCTCGGCCAGCCGCGACGACGATCGCGTAACGCCGGTCGGCCGCTTCATCCGCCGCACTTCGATCGACGAGCTGCCGCAGCTGATCAACGTGCTGAAAGGCGACATGAGCTGTCGTCGCTGGACTATCCGCTCAGGAATGAAACGCTGCTGTGCGTGGCCGGAGTTCTGGTGGTGATGCTGGCATCTCGCCGCAGGAGCCCGGCATGATCGCGCGCCTTGCCCGGCTGGCCCTGTTCGCGCTGCTCGCCGCAGTGGCGACGCTGGTCCAGCTCGACCAGCAGACCACCCGCTCGCCCGAGCTGGCATTTCTCGTTCCCAGGTATTTCTCGGCCAATGCCGCGCGCGCGCGCGCACAGTTTGCCCTGCGCACTGGTGGCGGCGGCCTGGCCGACGCGCGCCATGCGCTGATCATGCGCCCCATGCCCGCCGAGAGCCTGACGCTGTTCTCGCTTACCGCCATGGGCGCGAATGATGCCGAGACCGCTCTCGCCGCGCTGGAGGCCGCCAGCACGCGCGGTTGGCGAGAACCGATTTCGCAGCTTGCCAGCGGCGAGGCCGCCATGCAGCAGGGCGAATACGCCATCG
This sequence comes from Erythrobacter sp., assembly GCA_020446625.1. GTDB lineage: Bacteria > Pseudomonadota > Alphaproteobacteria > Sphingomonadales > Sphingomonadaceae > Alteraurantiacibacter. The sequence continues at coordinate 3,170 of JAGREI010000133.1, read as the reverse complement.
CTGCACAGCGGGTGGTGGCGCTGCTTTCGACGGGTGACCTGGCCCAGCCCGCGCTTGACCTGCTCGCGCGCCTGCTCGCCACTCCCGCCGGGCGCGAAGCCTTTGCCTACCGGCTGGCGCAACCGGGACACTGGCAGGGCAACAGCCTGCCTGCCATGGTCGCCGCAGTCGAACCCGCTGACCTGGCCGATACCCTTGCCCAGGCGCAGCGGATGGGCGCAGACCTGCCCTGCGATCGCCTTGCCCAGCTGGCCCGCGCATATCGCCAGCGTCATGAGGATGGGCTGCTGGCCAGCTTCTGGCCCGGCTCCTGCCCTCAGGGGTAATTGCGTGGCACGGCCCAGCCGGTAGCGACTTCAGCCGCGCGTTACCTGCGGGCGCTGGTCGTCCATGCCCATCGCCACGAGCAGCGGCGCGCTGTCCTGCCTGGCGCGGAAGTCCGCCTTGCTGGACATGCCGCGCCAGTTCGCCGCGATCAGCGACTGCGCCACCGCGCCGCCCAGCGTGGTGCCGGGGCCGGTGACCACGAACAGGTCAGGCGCGAATTCGCGGGCGGCGACGGTCAGCGCGCGGGTGAGGCTGTAGGGCTGCGTCACCTGCGCACCGAGGGTGTAGTCGTAGAGCGCCTGCACATTGCTGGCACCGGGCCACCAGATGCGGCCAGTGCCGTCGATCAGCGGCAATTGGGGCTGGCCGAACAGGCCAGGCGACAGGGCGGCCCGGCCTTGTGCGGCCACGGGTTCCTGCAAGGGCGTGTGGAAGGCCGCGTGGTTGCCCAGCCGCATCGGGAACCGACCCTGAACGGGTTCTACCGCGGCCTCAAACGCTTTCAGCCCCGCCTCATTGCCAGCCAGCACCAGCATCCCGCCAAGGTCGATCGACAGGTACAGTTCGGCCTGGTCGCGCGCACCGATTTCGCTGACCAGATCAAGCAGTTCCTGCTTGCGGGAATGGTCCGCCACCCAGTCATCACCCATCCACGGATAGATCGTCTGCCCGCCGATCAGCGCCGCCTGCATCAGCGTGCCCATGGCATTGGCGATGTAGAACCCATCGGTTGCCGACAGCGCTCCGCCGCAGGCAAGTGTGGTGTACCAGCCCATCGAATTGCCGGTGACCGCGACCACTTCGATCTCCTCCCGGTCGATGGCCAGGAAATCGCCGTAGCTGGCAGCGAAGATCAGTCCCGAGGCGTTATCGCCGCGGGTGTGCGTGGCCAGGGCAAACTTGCCTGCACCGTCGAGCACGGTCAGCGTGTCCTGCCCGGCGGCCTGGCGCTGGGCATCGAATTGCGCCAGCAGGCCGGCGTCGGGGAAATGCCGCGCGAGGTATCCCAGTTCGGCAGCGTTGTAGGTGCCGCGACCGGGACAGATGACGACTGCCGTGGTCACTTTGCCTCTCCGAGCAGCGCCAGCGCAGCTTCCACGATCTGGTCGCGCGAGGGCATGGTCGCGGCATAGGCGGGGCCGGTGGGAATGATGCTGTCCTCGGCAGTGAGGCGCGCGTGGGGCAGCCGGGTGTTTTCGGCCAGCATGGCCATCAACGCCTCGGCCACGCCGCCAGTGCGGCGCGTCTCGTCGACCACCAGCGCGGCCTTGCAGCCCGCCAGCGCCGCCACGATCCCTGCGACCGGCAGCGGCGAGAGCCAGCGCACGTCGACGATCCGCGCCTTGATCCCGCGTTCGGCCAGCAAGGGCAGCGCCTGATGCGACAGGTATGCCCCGTTGGCGAAGGTGATGATGGCCAGGTCCTCGCCGTCGCCGCTCACGCCCACTTCGCCAAGTCCGATGCGTTCGGCGGGATCGGGATAGGTCGTCATCCAGCCGCCATCGCCCGCCTCGTGCAGGTCGCGCATCGGATAGAGCGCGATGGGTTCGAGGAAGAC
>JAGREI010000133.1:0-1271 GCA_020446625.1 Erythrobacter sp. | reverse complement strand
CGCGCCAGCCGCACGCATTCGCGCAGCATCATGGCGGCATCGCGCCCGTTCGACGGGCAGGCCAGGATCAGGCCCGGAATATCACGCAGCACCGCCACCGAGTTATCGTTGTGGAAGTGCCCGCCGAAGCCCTTCTGGTAGCCAAGCCCGGAAATCCGCACCACCATGGGGTTGGTGTATTGCCCGTTGGAGAAGAACGGCAATGTCGCCGCCTCGCCGCGCAACTGGTCTTCGGCATTGTGGAGGTAGGCGAGGAACTGGATTTCCGGCAGCGGCACGAAGCCGTTCTGCGCCATGCCGATGGCGAGGCCCAGGATCGACTGTTCATCCAGCAGGGTATCGATCACCCGCGCCCGCCCGAACCGCGCCGAAAGGCGCTGGGTAACGCCATAGTTGCCGCCCTTGCGCCCGATATCCTCGCCCATCATCACGATCTCTTCGTGTTCCAGCATCAGATCGGTCAGCGCCATGTTGATGAGCTTGCCCATCGGCTGCGGCTTGTCGATCGCCGCCATGTCCGGGCCAAACGTGTCGGCACGCTGCGCGGGATCGACGCCGTTGGTCGGCGCGCAGGGGCGTGGCGGCGGGATCAGGCTTGCCATCACCTCTTGCGCGTTGCCCAGGCGCGGGCGCGTCACCGCTTCGGCGGCGATGCGCGCCACCCGCGCGGAGGCTTCCTGGTAGATCGCCAGCGCCCCGGCATGGTCGATCACGCCCGCCTCGCCCAGCTGGCGCACCATGTGCAGCAGGGGGTCCTGCGCTTCCTCTGCCTCCACTTCCGCCTTCGAGAGGTAGGCCATGGCCACGTCAGCCCCGGCGTGGCCATAAAGCCGGATCGTGCGCACATGCAGGAAGGCAGGCTTGCGGCGGGTGCGGACATAGTCGGCCGCCTGCTGCGCCACGCGGAACGTCTCGTAGATGTCCAGCCCGTCACACGAGAAGTACTTCAGCCCCGGCCGGTGCGCGAAGGTGGCCTTCACCCAGCCGGTGGGCGTCTTGGTCGAGATGCCGATTCCGTTGTCCTCGCAGACGAACAGCAGCGGCAGCGGCACGTGCTGGTAGCTGGTCCACTGCGCGGTGTTGAAGGCCCCCTGCGCGGTCGAGTGGTTCACCGATGCATCGCCGAACGAGCACATCACGATGGCCTGGTCGGCCAGCACCTTGTGCTCGGGCGGGCTGCGCCGCGCCAGGCCCAGCGAGTAAGCCGCACCCACCGCCTTGGGCAGGTGGCTGGCGATGGTCGAGGTCTGCGGCGGGATGTTCAGCGCCTT
>JAGREI010000132.1 GCA_020446625.1 Erythrobacter sp. | reverse complement strand
AGCACGTGCTGGCCACGCAGACGCTACTGCTGCGCCAGTCGAAGACCTTGGAAGTGCGGGTGGAGGGCGATCTCGGCCCCGGCGTCACGCCGAAAGACCTGATCATGCACGTGATCGGGGTGATCGGCACCGCGGGCGGCACCGGCCACGTGATCGAATATCGCGGCAAGGTGTTCGAGGCGATGAGCATCGAAGGCCGCCTTACGGTGTGCAACATGTCGATCGAAGGCGGCGCACGCGGCGGGCTGATCGCGCCTGACGATACGACCTTCGCCTATATCAAGGGCCGCCCCATGGCCCCCAAGGGCGCCGAATGGGATGCCGCCGTCGCTTACTGGCGCACGCTCTACACCGATGCCGATGCCGTGTTCGACAAGTCTGTCGTCATCGACGCAGCCGACATCGAACCCTCTGTCACCTGGGGCACCAGCCCGGAAGACGTGGTGCCGATCGGCGGCGTGGTTCCCGCGCCGGAAAGCTTTGCCGATCCGTCGAAGCAGGCCGCCGCGCGCGCCAGCCTCGATTACATGGGCCTCGAACCCGGCACCCCCATGGCCGAGGTGGAAGTGCAGAACGTGTTCATCGGCAGCTGCACCAACAGCCGGATAGAGGACCTGCGCGCCGCCGCCGAAGTGCTGCGCGGGCGCCACAAGCACGCCAACATCAAGTGGGCCATCGTCGTCCCCGGATCGGGGTTGGTAAAGGCCCAGGCCGAGGCCGAGGGGCTGGACAAGGTGTTTACCGATGCGGGCCTCGAATGGCGCGAGCCGGGCTGTTCGGCCTGCCTGGGCATGAACCCCGACAAGGTGCCGGCGGGCGAGCGTTCCGCCTCCACCAGCAACCGCAATTTCGTCGGCAGGCAGGGGCCGGGCGCGCGCACCCACCTCGTCTCGCCCGCCATGGCGGCAGCGGCAGCGGTGACCGGCAAGCTGACCGACGTGCGCGAATTGACGCGCTGATCCTTGAAACGACTCGTGGCCAAGAGCATTTAGAAACCATGACCAACAAGATCTCCGGCAAGGCCGCCTTAGCGGCAGGCGCCATCGGTTCGGCGGCGATCGCTGCTGCCGTGCTCTACGTCAACAAGCGCAAGAAGAAGGCGGAAGGCACGCCCGAAGTGCCGCCGATCCCCAGCGGCGAGAAGCCGGAAACCGATTGATGGCCCCCGCTTCCAACAAGGTGGGAACCGTCGAGGGGCGGGCCATCCCCTTCGGCCGCAAGAACGTCGATACCGATGTGATCATCCCCGCGCGCTGGCTGAAGACCGTGACGCGCGAAGGGCTGGGTCGCGGCGCTTTCGAGACGATCCGTGACGGCCAGCCCGACAACATTTTCGACCAGCCCGAATTTGCCGGCGCGCCGATCCTGATCGCGGGCGACAACTTCGGCTGCGGTTCCAGCCGCGAACATGCCGCCTGGGCGCTGCTCGACCTGGGCCTGAAGGCGGTGATCGCGCCCAGCTTTTCCGATATCTTCAGCGGCAATGCCTTCAAGAACGGCATCCTCACCGTGGCCCTGCCGCAGCACGCGGTGGACCGGCTGCTGGAAGTGGCTGCGACCGATCCGATCACCATCGACCTGGAGGCGCAGACCGTCACCACCCCGTTCCAGGACCGCTTCACCTTTGAGATCGACCCCTTCCGCAAGCACTGCCTGGCCGAAGGGCTGGACGAGATCGACCTGACGCTGTCGCGCGAAGCCGCCATCGCGGCGCACGAGGCGCGGCTGGCGGCCACCATGCCGTGGCTGGCGCGCGGCACCGTGGTTGCGGGCTGACCCGACACACCCTATCCCGGTCTGCAAGGACCGACACTGACCAGAAAGCGAAACGACCATGACCGATTTCAGGGACCGCGAACGCGCCGAGGAAGCCAAGTTCGCACTCGACGAGGAAACTTCCTTCCGCGTGGCCGCGCGCCGCAACCGCCTGCTGGGCGAATGGGCCGCTGCACTGATGGGCCTGACCCAGGAAGAAACCGACGCCTACAAGAAGGCCGTGGTGCAGGCCGATTTCGAGGAAGCCGGTGACGAGGACGTGATCCGCAAGCTGCTGGGCGACCTGGTGCAGGCCGGCTGCGATGTCGACGAAGCCGAAGTGCGCGCGCAGCTGGAGGAAAAGGCCGTCGAAGCCCGCCGCCAGCTGATGAGCGAGTCCTGAGCATATGCCGATGCCCGCCGCCCAGATCGAGGCGCTGATCAAGGCCGCCCTGCCCGACGCGACTGTCGAAATGCAGGCGCTTGCCGATGACAACGATCACTGGCTGGCGCGCGTCACCTCCGCCGAATTCGCGGGCAAGAGCCGGGTGCAGCAGCACAAGATCGTGTTCGCCGCGCTCGGCGGGCGGCTGGGCGGCGAACTGCACGCCTTGCAACTGCACACCAGCGTTCCCAACTGAGCCGTCATAGCCAGTCAACTTCCGGTGAAGCCCATGACCGATACCAACACCCGCATTGCCCAGATCGTTGGCGACAACGACGTCGTCCTGTTCATGAAGGGCACCCCGCTGTTCCCCCAGTGCGGTTTTTCCAACCGCGCGGTGTCGATCCTCGACCATTGCAATGTCGCCTTCGAATCGGTCGACGTGTTGCAGGACATGGAAATCCGCCAGGGCATCAAGAGCTTCTCGGACTGGCCCACCATCCCGCAGCTGT
>JAGREI010000131.1 GCA_020446625.1 Erythrobacter sp. | reverse complement strand
CCCTTCATGCCCTTCATCACCGAGGAGCTGTGGAACTCGCGCGGGCATCCGCACGACCTGATCGTGGGCAGCTGGGTCGATCCGCAGGCCGAGGTGAACAAGGAAGCGACCCAGGCCATCGACTGGGTGATCGCGCTCACCAGTGCCACCCGCGCCGCGCGCAACGAACTGGGCATTTCGCCGGGCGAGAAGCTGGCCGCCTTCATCGAAGCGCCGTCCGACCTCGCCAGGTCCGTGATCGAGCGCAGCAGCGCCGCGATCGAACGCCTCGCTCGCCTCAGCCCCATTACCCTGGGCCAGGCCCCGGCAGGCGCGGCCATGCAGGTGACGGCGGGCAGCGACGTGTTCGTGGTGCCGCTGGAAGGCGTGATCGACGTGGCCGCCGAACGCGCGCGGCTGGAAAAGGCGCTGGCTGCATCGCAGAAGGAAGCGCAGTCGCTCGCCGGAAGGCTGGGCAACGCCGCCTTCGTCGAGAAGGCCAAGCCCGAAGCCGTCGAGAAGGCCAAGGCCGACCACGCCCACCACGCGGCGGAAGCCGAACGGCTGACCGCCGCGCTGGCAAGGTTGGGGTGACGATCCTCCCCCCTTGGGGGAGGTGGCAGCCCGCAGGGCTGACGGAGGGGGCGAGGTTGGCACGACACTCACCCCCTCCGACCTCCGCTTCGCTCCGGCCACCTCCCCCAGCGGGGGAGGATTTGCACCGCCCATTTCCTACAGGCCCTGCCCTGTGGCATCAGCAGCACCATGACCACCCGCGCTCAATCGACTGCCTCGATCAAACACCCGGCTGGTGATCGAATGGATTTCAACCCCAGGACAGTGTCACACCTGTCACACCTTATCGGCAAACGATGCCGCTGATCCTCGCCACCCAGGCCCCCGGAGAGCCGGAGGTGTTCGCCTCGCTGCAAGGCGAAGGGCCGAGCATGGGGCAGCCGGTGGCCTTCGTGCGCCTCAGCCGCTGCAACCTCGCCTGCGTGTGGTGCGACACCGCCTACACCTGGCACTTCACCGGCGACAACCGCCCGCACCGTGGCGGCGAGAGCTTCGACCGGGCAGCGAACCAGCTGGCGCTGGAACCGACAGAGGTCGCCGCGCTGATCGCCGGGCTGGGGCAGCGCCGCCTCGTCATCACCGGGGGCGAGCCGCTGATGCAGGCGGGCCAGCTGGCCGACATGCTAGAGCTGCTGCCCGACATGCAGGTGGAGGTGGAGACCAACGGCACCGTCATGCCCCCTGCCCGGCTGGACGTGCGGGTGGACCAGTACAACGTCAGCCCCAAGCTGGCCCATTCGGGCAATCCGGCAGACCTGGCGCTGAAGCCCCAGATGCTGGATCACTGGGCCGCAGAGCCGCGCGCCTTCCTCAAGTTCGTGGTCGCTTCACCCGCCGACGTGGAGGAGGTGCTGGCGCTGATCGAAGGTCACGCGATCCCCAGGGCGCGGGTGTTCCTGATGCCCGAAGGCACTGACAGCGCCACCCTGCGCGCGCGGATGGAATGGCTGGTGCCGCTGTGCCTCGAACAGGGGCTGCGCCTGTCGGACAGGATGCACATCCACCTGTTTGGCGATACACGCGGCACATGAGTACCGATTCGCCATCCGAAGCACGGGCCGAGAAAGCCCCCATGCGCGGCGACCTGACCGCCGGGCCGATCCCGCGCACGCTGCTGCTGTTCTCGATCCCGGCGCTGCTCACCAACGTGCTGCAATCGCTGAACGGCACGGTGAACTCGATCTGGGTCGGGCGGCTGATCGGGGAAGAGGCGCTGGCGGCCACCGCCAATGCCAACATCGTCATGTTCCTGGTGGCCAGCGCCGCCTTCGGCTTCGGCATGGCCGGCACGGTGATGATCGGCCAGCGCTGGGGCGCGCGCAATGTCGACGGGGCGCGGCGCACCTTCGGCACGGCAGTGGGCTTCTGCGCCATGCTGATGGCGCTGATCGCCGGGGTGGGCTTTGCCGCGATCTGGCTGGTGCGGGCGTTGCGGGCGCGCCCGGGTTCGGGCGGGGTGGTGGTGG
>JAGREI010000130.1 GCA_020446625.1 Erythrobacter sp. | reverse complement strand
TGCCGCATGGCTACGAAGGCCAGGGGCCGGAACACAGCTCCGCGCGCCTCGAACGTTTCCTGCAACTGTGCGCGAACGACAATATCCAGGTGTGCAACATCACCAGCCCGGCCAACTACTTCCACGTATTGCGCCGGCAGATGCTACGTCCCTTCCGCAAGCCGCTCATCATCATGACGCCCAAGAGCCTGCTGCGCCATCCCGCTGCCCGCAGCGAGGCGAGCGAGTTCATCGAGCAGAGCCACTTCAAGCGCCTGCTGTCGGACCGCAAGGCGATTGCCGACGACAAGGTGCGCCGCCTGGTCCTGTGCAGCGGCAAGGTGGCGCTGGACCTGATGGAAAAGCGCGATGCCGAAGGGCTGGACGATGTTTCCATCGTCCGCGTCGAGCAGCTCTATCCCTTCCCCGGCGAACCGCTGAAGGTGCGCCTCGAACGGATGACGGGCCTCAAGGAAGTGGTCTGGTGCCAGGAAGAACCGCGCAACAACGGCGCCTGGTTCTTCGTCGAAAGCCGGATCGAGGAAGCGCTGGCCAAGGCCGGGCATCAGGGGATGCGTCCCAGCTATGCCGGGCGCGACGAAAGCGCGTCCACCGCCACCGGCTTCGCCCGCCGCCACCAGCAGCAACAGGAAGCCCTTGTCGCCACCGCGCTGGGCCTGTCCGCCAAGTAAGTGCAAAGCATTTGAAAGCCTGAGGAATATCGCATGGCAACCGAAGTAAAGGTCCCCACGCTTGGTGAATCGGTCACCGAGGCAACCGTCGGTGAATGGCTGAAGCAGCCCGGCGAGGCCGTGGCGCAGGACGAGCCGATCGCCAGCCTGGAAACCGACAAGGTGGCGGTGGAAGTCCCCTCGCCCGTCGCCGGGATCCTGTCCGAGCACAAGGCCGCCGTGGGTGACACGGTGCAGGTCGGCGCACTGATCGCCGTGGTGCAGGAAGGCGCGAGCGCCGGTGCTGCTGCCCCCGCAGCTGCCGCCAAGGCCGCGCCTGCCGCCGCTCCCGCTGCTGCTGCCCCCACTGCCGAAGCCGACGATGGCGGCAGCACCACCATGTCGCCTGCGGTACGCCGCGCGGTGCTGGAAGCGGGTGTCGACCCCACCACCATCAAGGGCACCGGCAAGGATGGCCGCCTGACCAAGGAAGACGTGCTCGCCGCCGCCAAGGCCAAGGATGCGGCTCCCGCGCCCGCCGCCAGCACTCCGGCCCCCTCCCCCGCTCCGGCTCCGGCAGCCAAGGGCGCCAATGCAGGTGAACGCCGCGAAGAGCGCGTGAAGATGACGCGCCTCAGGCAGACCATCGCCAAGCGCCTCAAGAGCGCGCAGGACAATGCCGCCCTGCTCACCACCTTCAACGATTGCGACATGACTGCCGTGATCGCCGCGCGCGAAGCCTACAAGGACGTGTTCGCGCAGAAGCACGGCATCAAGCTGGGCTTCATGTCGTTCTTCGCCAAGGCCGCCTGCCTGGCGCTGAAGGACGTGCCTGCCGTCAATGCCAAGGTCGAAGGCGACGAGATCGTCTACCACGACTATGTCGACCTGTCGGTGGCGGTTTCCGCCCCCAACGGGCTGGTGGTGCCGGTGGTGCGCAATGTCGATGCCATGAGCTTTGCCGAGATCGAACTGGCCATCGCCGGCTACGGCAAGAAGGCCAAGGAAAGCACGCTGACCATGGAAGACATGACCGGCGGCACCTTCACCATCAGTAACGGCGGCGTGTTCGGTTCGCTGATGTCGACCCCGATCATCAACCCGCCGCAGAGCGCCGTGCTGGGCCTCCACCGGATCGAGGATCGCCCCGTGGCGGTGAACGGCCAGGTGGTGATCCGCCCGATGATGTATCTTGCACTTTCCTACGATCATCGCATCATCGACGGGCGCGAAGCCGTGACCGCGCTGAAGATCATGAAGGAGGCGATCGAGGATCCGATGCGGATGCTGATCGACCTGTAACAAAAGGGGAAATTGTTATGCTGCGTCTGTCTCTGGTACTGGTTGCCCCGATGACCCTGCTCGCCGCTTGCGGTGGCGCCACCAGCGAAGCTGCCGATGCAGCCTTCGACGAGAACTTCACCCAGTCGTGCGTCAGCTCCGCCACCGCCGGCGGCACGGTGCCGACCGAGGTGGCGACCGAATATTGCGACTGCGCGCTGGCCCGGATCAACGAACAGTATTCGGCCAGCGAAAAGCTCAGCCTGACGCAGGAACAGGCGCAGCCGATCATGATGCAATGCGTTGCCCAGGTGCAGGGCAACGGCTGATTCGGTGAGGCGATCAGCTTCGCGCTGCGGATGCTGATCGCCTTGTCGGGAATCCCCGCACCGTTCGTCATTCCCGCGCAGGCGGGAATCCAGCAGCGAAGGGTGCAAACTGGATCCCCGCCTGCGCGGGGATGACGAGTGAGAGAAAATGGCTGAATACGACTACGACGTCCTCATCATCGGTGCCGGTCCCGGCGGTTATGTCGGCGCAATCCGCGCGGCGCAGCTGGGGCTGAAGGTGGCCTGCGCTGAAGGCCGCGCGACCCTGGGCGGCACTTGCCTCAACGTGGGCTGCATCCCGTCGAAGGCCATGCTCCACGCCAGCGAGTTCTACGATGCCGCGGCCAATGGCGCGATGGCGGCGATGGGGATCGACGTTACTCCCAAGCTCAACCTGCCCAAGATGCACGAACAGCGCGTGGACGCGGTGAGCGGCCTCACCAAGGGCATCGAATTCCTGTTCAAGAAGAACAAGGTCGACTGGAAGAAGGGCTACGCCAGCTTTGTCGATGCGCACACCGTGAAGGTGGGTGACGAGACCGTGACTGCCAGGGAAGTGGTGATCGCCACCGGCTCCAGCGTCACCCCGCTGCCCGGCGTCGAGGTGGACAACGACAAGCAGGTGGTGGTCGATTCCACCGGCGCGCTGGAACTGGCCAAGGTGCCTGAACACCTGGTGGTGATCGGCGGCGGCGTGATCGGGCTGGAACTTGGCTCGGTCTGGCGGCGGCTGGGTGCCAAGGTGACGGTGGTCGAATTCCTCGACGCCGTGCTGCCCGGCATGGACGACGACGTGCGCAAGGAAGCGGCCAGGATCTTCAAGAAGCAGGGGATCGAGTTCAAGCTGTCGACCAAGGTCACCGGCTGCACGGTGAAGGGCAAGAAGGCCACGCTGACGCTGGAGCCCGCCGCTGGCGGCGCTGCCGAGACGCTGGAAGCCGATTGCGTGCTGGTGGCCATCGGTCGCCGTCCCAATGTCGAAGGACTGGGCCTCGAAAACATCGGGCTGGAGCTGAACAAGCGCGGCCAGATCGAGGTCGACCACGAATTCCGCACCGCGGTGGCAGGCGTGCGCGCCATCGGTGACGTGATCCCCGGCCCCATGCTGGCGCACAAGGCCGAGGACGAAGGCATTGCCGTGGCCGAATGGATCGCCGGGCAGACCGGCATCGTCAATCACGACGTGATCCCCGGCGTGGTCTACACCATGCCCGAAATCGCTGGCGTGGGCCTGACCGAAGCGCAGGCCAAGGAAAAGGGCGAGATCAAGGTTTCGAAGTTCCCGATGATGGCCAACAGCCGCGCCAAGACCAACCACGAGCCCGACGGTTTCGTGAAGGTGATCGCGGATGCCGCCACCGATCGCGTGCTGGGCGTGTGGTGCATTGCCAGCGTGGCAGGCACCATGATTGCCGAGGCCGCCCTTGCCATGGAATTCGGCGCCACCAGCGAGGACATCGCCTATACCTGCCACGCTCACCCCACGCATTCGGAGGCGCTGAAGGAAGCGGCGATGGGCGTCATGGGCAAGCCGATCCACGTCTGATCGCATGGTGCGCCAGCGCCTGCCTGCCTTGCTGGCACTGGCCTTGCCGGTGCTGGCGGGCGCGGGCTGGTTGCTGGCGGCGGGCGCACCGCAGCACTTTGCGCTGGTGAACGTCGCCGCGCTGGCGCTGGCGGCCGCGTGGATCGAGTTCGGGCGCGAGCCAGAGACGGCGCGCGGGCGTTACCTGCTGGCGGGCGCGCTGATCGCCCTGATGCTGGCGCCGCTGGCGGTGGGTCCGGCCATGCTCTCCACCACCGGGGTGGCCGTGGTGCGCTGGATCGCGATCGGCCCGGTCACGCTGCACGCGGGCATGATCGCCCTGCCCGCGCTCGCTGTGCTGGCCGCGCGCGATGCGCGGATGGCCGCGCCGGTCTTGCTCGCCGCGCTGCTGGCGACGCTGGTGCAGCCTGACGCGGGGACCGGCTTTGCCATCACCTTCGCCGCCGTTGGCCTGCACCATGCCACGAAGGACTGGAAGGTGGGCCTTGCCGCCGTACTCGCCTTCTTCGCTTCGCTGCGCATGGTGGTGGTGGGCGAACTGCCGCCGCAGCCCTTCGTCGAGGGCGTGCTGGCGCAGGCGCTGCATCCGCACATGCTGTGGGCCGTGGCGCTGGCCCTGGCGCTGGCTCTGTCCTTCGCCGCGATCACCTTTGCCTTGCCCGCCAGCCGGGCCGAACGGCTGACGTTGGGCGGGCTGCTGTTCGGCCTGATCGTGGCCTCGATGATGGCCCCTTACCCCACGCCGCTGATCGGCTATGGTGCTGCGCCGGTGCTCGGCCTTGGGCTGGCATTGGGCCTCAACAGGAAGTTCGCATGACACTATCGCCGTTCCACCTCGCCTTCCCCGTGCACGATCTGGCCGCGGCGCGGGCGTTCTGGGGCGAGACGATGGGCTGCCCGGAAGGGCGAAGTTCCGACGAATGGGTCGACTTCGATTTCTACGGCCACCAGATCGCGGCGCACCTGTCCGACCGGGCGGGCGATGCCGCCAGCAACCCGGTCGACGGGCATGACGTGCCGGTGCCGCATTTCGGGATCGTGCTGTCGATGGCGGAATGGCACGAACTGGCCGACCGGCTGACCGCAGCAGGCACCCGCTTCGCCATCGAGCCATATGTCCGCTTCAAGGGCCAGCCGGGCGAACAGGCCACCATGTTCTTCCGCGATCCCAGCGGCAACGCCATCGAGATGAAGGCATTCGCTGACCGGTCCAAGCTGTTCGCGACCGAATAGCCATGCAACGGATCATGCGCCTGTTCGCCAAGTGGCACATCTGGCTGGCCTGGCTGACCGGGGTGCCGATCCTGATGTGGACCGTATCGGGCCTGGTCATGGTGGCCCAGCCGATCGAGTCGGTGCGCGGCGAAAACCTGCGCGCCCAGCTGCCGCCCGTGCCCACCGACCAGCTGGTGCTGCCGCAATTCAACGGGCCGGTGCAAAGCGTCACCTTGCAGAACTTCGTCGACGGTCCCGGCTGGATCGTGGTGGAGGACGACGGCGGCCGCTATCGCTATTCCGCCACCGACGGCAGCCTCTACAACCCCGTCAGCCTGGAAGGCGCCAGCGAGATTGCCGAAGCCTTCTACGCCGGTGATGCCGCGCTGGAAGAGGTCACCTATTTCCCCGCCGATTCCGTCCCGCTCGATTTCCGCAATCCGGTGAACGTGTGGCAGGCGCATTTCGCGGACGACACCAACCTCTACATCAACGCCCAGACCGGCGAGGTGCAGGCGGTGCGCACGGGCTGGTGGCGGGTCTACGATTTCTTCTGGGGCCTGCACATCATGGACCTGCAAACCCGCGACGATTTCAACCACCCCACGCTGCTGGTCTTTGCCGCGCTGGCGGTGCTGGGATCGCTGCTGGGCTGCGTGCTGATGTTCCGCCGCCGAAAGGCCCGCGTGAAGGCTTGAGAAGTGGCGGACAGGCGATAGGCTGCGCCGAACTTCTGGGGGGAAGCATTCGCATGGATCCATTCGTCGCGCGCCACCGGTTCGACCGCTGGTTCTGGATCGCCTTTGTGGCCATGGCCTGGTTCGCCGTGGCCATGGGCTTCAAGCACCAGATCGGCCTTCGCTTCAGCGGCCAGGCCGACTATCCCGCCCCGCCCGCGCTGGTGATCCACGTGTTCGCCTTCTTCGGCTGGCTGACGGTGCTCACCCTGCAAGTGGCGCTGGTGGAGACGCGGCGGGTGGCCTGGCACCGGCTGCTGGGCCTGTCGGCGCTGGTGCTGGCCCCGGTCATGGCCTGGTCGGCCATCGCGGCAGAGGCATACAGCCAGCGGTTCTATGTCGACATCTACCCCGACGGTTACACCTTCTTCCCCGTCCCCGTGGCCAGCGTCACCTGCTTTTCGCTCAGCGTCATCGCCGCGCTGCTGCTGCGCCGTCGCCCGGCATGGCACAAGCGGCTGATCTACCTTGCCACTTCGGTGGTGCTGGTGGCGGCCTATTACCGCTGGTGGGGCGAGGCATTCTATGCCGCCATGCCGCCGGGCGTGCTGACCGAATGGGTGGCGAACTACGCCGGGGTCGTGGTGCTGCTGCTGGTCGGTGCGGGCTACGATCTGGCCACGCGGGGCAGCCTGCACCCGGCCTTCCGCCTGGGCATCCCGCTGTTCCTCGCCGCGCAGTTGGCCGCCGTTACCCTGGGCGCGAGCGACTGGTGGGCAGGCGTGGCGCCGGGTTTGCTCGGCCTGCCCTGACCGGCTAGGGCGCAGGGATGATCGAAGCTCCCGTTCTGCCCCCCTTGCTCGACCTTGGCGGCACCGCCGTCTTCGCGCTGTCGGGCGCGCTGATGGCGGCGCGACTGCGGCAGACCTTCGTCACCTGCGCCTTCTTCGCCTTGCTGACCGGCGTTGGCGGCGGATCGGTGCGCGATGCCTTGCTGGGCGTGCCCGCCTTCTGGCTGCGCGACGCCTGGGTGGCGCCGGTGGTGATGGGCACCGCGCTGGTGGCCTGGTTCACCCCGCGCCAGTGGTGGGACCGCCGCTGGCTGGAATGGGCCGACGCGCTGGGACTGGCCCTGTTCAGCGCGCTGGGCGTGGCCAAGGCGCTGGCGCTGGACGTTGCCCCGCTGCCTGCCGTCATCCTGGGCATCGTCACCGGCTGCGTGGGCGGCATCGTGCGCGACGTGATCGCGGGCCTGCCGTCGATCCTGATGCGGCCCGAACTCTACGTCACCGCCGCCGCCCTGTCCTCGGCACTATGCGCGGGGCTGATCCTGTGGGGAATGGCGCAGCCGCTGGCCATGGGCCTGGCCGCGCTGGCAGGCTTTACCCTGCGCGGCGCGGCCATGGTGTGGACAATCGAACTGCCCGCCTACGGGGGCAAGTCCGCCGATCAGTAACCCGGCTGACGGAAGTCAGGGGCCTGCGCGGTGGAATAGCGGCCATCGTCGTCGCCATAGCCTTCCTCGCCCGGCAGCGGGCCGCCGGGATAGGCAGGCTGCGCGCTGCCATCGGCGGCAGGCGCCCGGTCATAGCTGTAGGAGCCGTCCGACTGGGCACGGGTTGCCGCGCGGGCGCGGGCATAGGTGTCATCGCTCAGCTGGCCATCGCCACGCGCACCGGCATTGCTGGCGTAGTAGTCGCCATCACCAGCCTGCGAGTACCCGCCACGGCCAATGTCGACGTTGCGGATGCGGCCATCGTTGTCGATCCAGCACTGCCAGCCCGAGCCGCCGCGCAGCGCGCCGCTGACATACCAGCCGTCCGGCCCGCGCCGTGCCTCGTCCACCGATTCCGCGCGCTCGTCGCCGCGCTCCACCTGGTCAAGGCACATGTCGACCGCGTTCTGGATGCCCCGGCTGTCGCTGTCGCGCCCGCCATAGTCGCGCCGGTCGTAATCGCGCCGATCATAATCACGCTGGTCATAGCGCGGCTGCGGGCGGCGATCGTCATAGCGTTCGCGCTCGCGCCGGTTGTTGTCCGCCGAACTGAGGATCGCGGCCAGGGCGCCGAACACCAGCACGCCGGCCACCACGTCGCCCCCGTCAACCCGGTGGCGACGGTAGGGGCGATAGCCGCGATAACGGTACTGGTTCACCACGCCGGGATCGCCGGTCTGCACCTGTGCATAGCCGGGAGCGCGCACCGGTGCTTCGGCGGCCATGGCAGGCACGGCCATCGACAGGGCAGACGTCATGGCCAGCGCACCGGCCAATGAACGAAAAGGCGAACGGAAGGACTTGGAGATCATCGTGCTTAACCCTTCGGGGAAAACAGGTGCAATGATGGCAAGGCTAGGCGGTCCAGACTTTCGAGAGCCTGAACCGCCTTCGCCCGTTTACCGGTTACCGGGATCAGACGCCGCGAATACCGCGGACATCGACGTCGACCACCCGGCCGTTGCGGAAGTCGCAGCTGAAGCTGCCTTCGTCCCAGCCGTTGTTGCCGTAGCCACGGCGATAGTCGTTGTTGCCGCGCCAGCTGCGCCGGTCGTTATACCGCCAGTCGTTGCGCACGGCCACGCGGCCTTCGACTGCGAAGCCACCCCGGTAGCGATCGATGTCGCGCACCTCGTAGACTTCGGCGCGGCTGCCCGCGCGGCGCTGGGCATAGCGTTCGACGGCGTTCACGCACATCTCCACCGCGTCACGCCCGCCGTAGTTGCTGTAGCCGCCACGGTAATCGTTGTTGCGATAGTCGCCGCGATAGTCGCCGCGGTTGTAGTTGTAGTCGCCGCGATAACCGCGATCGTTGTTCGACGAGGCGATCACTGCGGCCAGGCCGCCCAGCACCACGGCACCGGCGATCACTTCGCCAGCCGAGATGTGGTCGCGGTCACGGTCGCCACGACGATCCTGCGCGGCGGCGGGAGCCGCAGAGGCCAGTGCCACAGCACCAGCCGCGACAGTGCCGACCAAGGCTTTGGTAAAGGACTTCATGGGGCTTCTCCTTGTTCTCAACGGGCGGACAGATTTCCCGTCCGTGAGAGAAGGATTAGGCGATTCGCCGTGAGGCCATGCTGAATTGGCGTGTTAGCCAGCGTTCAGGAAAGTCGCAATTTGTCTGAACACGGCTATTCCGCCGGTTGCAGCCCCGTCCAGTAGGCGAGGAAGGCCAGCACGTCCGCCGCTTCGGCAATCGCCTTGTCGGTGGGCTTGCCCGAACCGTGGCCCGCGCGCGTCTCGATCCGGATCAGGTGCGGCCGCTCGCCCAGGTCCACCGCCTGCAAGGCAGCGGTGTACTTGAAGCTGTGGCCAGGCACCACGCGATCGTCGGTGTCCGCCGTGGTCACCAGCAAGGCCGGATAGGCGGTGCCGGCGTGGATGTTGTGGTAGGGCGAATAGGCGCGCAGGATCCGCCAGTCCTCCTCGCGATCCGGGTAGCCGTAATCGTCCACCCAATAGCGGCCCGCGGTGAAGCGGTCGAACCGCAGCATGTCCATCACGCCCACCGCGGCATTGCCCGCCGCGAACAGGTCTGGCCGCTGGTTCACCACCGCGCCCACCAGCAGCCCGCCGTTGGACCCGCCCTGGATCGCGAGGCCGCCCGCCGGGGTAATGCCCTCGGCAATCAGGAACTCGCCCGCCGCGATGAAGTCGTCGAACACGTTCTGCTTGTTCGCGCGGCGCCCGCCATCGTGCCAGGCGCGGCCATATTCGCCGCCGCCACGGATATTGGCGACGACATAGGCCCCGCCCGCTTCGAGCCAGGCCAAGCGGCTGGCGGAAAAGCCGGGGGTGAGCGAGATGTCGAACCCGCCGTAACCATAGAGCAAGGTCGGCACCGCCTGCCCGCTGGCGGCAATATCCGCGCGGCGCACCACGAACATCGGCACGCGGGTGCCGTCACGGCTGGCGTAGAAGCGTTGCTCGACGGTGAAGTGGTCGGGATCGAAGCTGACTTCGGGTGCGGCGAAGACCGTGCTCTCCCCGGTAGCCACATCGTAGCGGTAGACCGTAGCGGGGCGGTTGAAGCTGGAGAAGCTGTAGAACGTCTCGTCGCTGTCCGGGCTGCCGCCGAAGCCGCCTGCGCTGCCCAGCCCGGCAAACTCGATCTCGCGCACCAGCGATCCGTCGAGCGCGTGGACATAGGCGCGCGAGCTGGCGTCCTCCAGGTATTCCACGATCAGACGGCCACCGATCAGGCTGGCCCCGGCAATCGGCTGGTCGCGCTGGGGGATCACCTCGGTCCAGCCCGCCGCCAGATTGTCCATGTCGATCGAGACGATCCGGTACAGCGGCGCGTCCATGTTGGTGATGAAGTAGAGCGTAGACCCGATCGAATCGATCGCGCTCCAGCTGTGTTCGAACCCGGTGACGAGCGGCACCACCCGGTCGCGCTGCGCCAGGTCGATGGCGTGGACTTCGTAACGCGCATCGGTGCCGGTGGAGGAGGTGACCAAGGCCCAGCGGTGATCGTCGGTCACGCCCGCGCCGTGGTTTGCTTCCGGGTGATCAGGCGTGGCGTAGAGCAGCTGGTCGTCCGCCTGCGGGGTTCCCAGCCGGTGGACGTAGACCTGGTGGTTGTAGTTGAGCGCCTGGAAATCCTCGCCCGCGGCGGGTTCGGGGAAGCGCGAATAGATGAACTCGTCATCGCTCGCCCAGGCGTGGCCGGAGAACTTGGACCAGCGGATCTCGTCCGACAGGATTGCGCCGGTCGCCACGTCCATCACCCGGATGATGCGCCAGTCGGTGCCGCCGTCCTGCACCGAATAGAGCAGCTTGCTGCCATCGGGCGAAGGCACCCAGCCGCCCAGCGCGGTGGCGCCGTCGCCCGCCCAGCCATTGGGATCGAGCAGCACGCGCGGCTCCCCATCCAGCCCGTCGCGCACATAGAGCGGCGACTGGTTCTGCAAGCCCGAATTGGCGGTGTAGAAATAGCGCCCACCGCGCTCTACCGGCACGCCGAAGCGCGCATAGTCGGTCAGTTCGCCAATCCGCTCGCGGAACCAGTCGCGCGCGGGCAGCTGTTCGAGATAGGCATCGGTCAGCGCGTTCTGCGCCTCCACCCAGGCCGCCACTTCGGGGTTGTTGCGGACATCGTCCTCCAGCCAGCGGTAGGGATCGGCAATTTCCTCGCCAAACTGGGTTTCCACCACGTCGCCACGGCGGGTCTCGGGATATTGCGGGGCAGTCATCTGCTGCGCACTAGCGGGAATGGCGCTGGCGGCAAGCAGCGTGGCGGCGAGAAGCGAAAAGCGCATGAAATCTCCGGAGGATTGCGACCGGCAAACAGGTTGGCGATGAAACTATTGCGACGCAAGCCCCTCGATGCGCTATTACTCCAGTGCCGCGAGTACATCGCGCGTGAAGGCGGCGATATCGAAGCCCGAACCGCCTGCCGGATCCTCCCCGCGCCGCACGATCACCACGTTCCGGCTGGGAACCACCACCACATATTGCCCGCGGTTGCCGTTGGCGAAGAAGGTATCGGCGGGAACGCCCGGCGTGTGGTTCATCAGCCACCACCCCGCGCCATAGCCGAATTCGCCGCCCGGCTGCGGGCCGCTGGGGGTCGAGACATAACGCGCCCATCCTTCGGGCAGCAGCCGGGTGCCGTCGGGCAGCATGCCATTGTTGAGGTAGATCTGGCCGAGCCGGGCAAGGTCGCGGGCGGTGGTCCAGACCTGGCTGGAGAGGATGTAGTTACCCTGCCAGTCGGTCTCGGCAACGGTGCTGGTCATGCCCAGCAGGTCGAACAGTTCGGCGGGCGGATGTGCGGCAAAGCTGGGTTCGATCGCCTGCACCGCTGCCAGCGTATCGTTGTTGGCATAGCGCCAGACGGTGCCGGGCGGACTCACCAGCGGCCAGTCGAGCGCCACTTCGTCCACCGTCGCCCCGCCCACGTACAGCGGATCGGTGCGGTTGCCGGGCGTATCGGTGTAGCGACCGGATGCCATCCGCAGGGCCTGATCGATGGTGATAGCGCGGCGCGGATCGCTGGCGTCCACTCCCAGCCCCGCGCTGGCGGTCACGTCCGCCTCGCCGCGTTGCACGGCTGCGCCGATCACCGTGGCGGCGATGGACTTCGCGACGGACCAGGTGCGCTGGGGGACTAACGGACTGAAGCCGTCACGGTACTGCCAATAGATGCCATCACCCACAGGACCGGCAACCACGACCGCCGTGGTGCGCGCATCGGCTCCGTAGGCAGCGCGGAAAGCACGCTCGGTAACTTCGCCCAGCCCGCCCGGCGGAATTCGCATGTGCCACATGTACATGGCGTCAGGGCCGGCATAGTGCAGCGTCTTGCGCTCTGGCGGCGCGGTCATTCCGATGGGGCCTAACGTACAGCCGCCAGCCTCCTCGTGCCACGCCAGCCGTGGCGGCATGTCATCGGCCCAGTCGACCTCGACGTAGGACAGCACGCCCGTCCCCTGGTTGGCGCGGAACAGGCGATAAGCGAGTTCGGGCACGATCGGGTCAAGTGCCGGGTAGATGCCCGTCAATTCCCAATCCAGCACCTGCTCCGGCGTGCGCACCGCTCCGCCTGCTTCCGCCGTGGCAATGGCGCTGCACATGGTCAGGGCTTCGTAGCCCGCCGCCAGCGCGCGGTCGTATCGTGCCTGTATCTCCGCCTGCGTGGTGGACTGCGCAGCGGCGGGGATCGGGGCGAGGAGCAGCGCGCCAATGAACGTGGGGGCTGCGACGATGGTCTTGCGGATCATGGCCTGCACTGTGCCACCGCCAGCCCAAAAGGAAAGGGCCGCCGGATCGCTCCGACGGCCCCTTGGTGTTCCTGGCTACGAAGGCTTAGGCGTCTTCGTATTCGTCGCTCAGCACCGGACCGGAGTCCTGGCCCTTGGCGGCTTCGTCGCGGTCGACCAGTTCGATCACGGCGATGGGCGCCGCGTCCGAGGCGCGGTAGCCGGCCTTGATGATGCGGGTGTAGCCGCCGTCACGACCAGCGTAACGCTCGGCCAGCACGTCGAACAGCTTGGCCAGCTGCGCATCGTCGAGCAGGCGGGCGTGCGCCAGGCGACGGTTCGACAGGCCGCCACGCTTGGCCAGCGTGATCAGCTTCTCGACGTAAGGACGCAGTTCCTTCGCCTTGGCGGTGGTGGTGGTGATCTGCTCGTGCTTGATCAGCGCGGCGGCCATGTTGCGAAACATGGCGGTGCGGTGCTGCGACTTGCGACCAAGCTTACGGCCGGAAATACCGTGACGCATATTCTTTACTCCTGTTCGTAGGGGGGCCGTGCGAGGTACCCCGATCCAGGCGGCAGTTGGGGTCGCCGCCCATCACCCTGTTGGCTGTTAGCCGAGCAGTTCCTGCTCCAGCTTCTTGGCCATTTCCTCGATGTTCTCGGGCGGCCAGCCGGGGATGTCCATGCCCAGGCGCAGGCCCATGCTGGACAGCACTTCCTTGATCTCGTTGAGCGACTTGCG
>JAGREI010000129.1 GCA_020446625.1 Erythrobacter sp. | reverse complement strand
ACATCACCATCCACCACGACGAGATCCCGCGGGCCAACCACTTCTTCGAGAACGAGCAGGCCGAACTGATGGCCTCGGTCGACAAGTACCTGGATTTCCGCCTCGATCCGGGCTGCCCGATCAGCTGATCTGCGCCTGACGGCAAGACATTGTAGCGCGCGTCGGAGCCATGGCTTCGGCGCGCGCTTGCATTTGCACTCGCTCTTGTTTAATGTTATAGTATAACATGACTCGCCATAAGAGCGCAGTCGCAACGAAGAGGAGCCTGGCCATGTCCTATGCCAATGCCACCGTCAGCCCCGCTGCCCGCCTCAGGGCAGCATCGGGCGTTATCGCGATCCACGCCGTGATGGCCGTGGGCGTGGTCGCCGGGCTGGCGATCACCGGGGTGATCGCACCGCCCGACACTGATACCGACGTGTTCAACATTCCGCTCGACCCGCCCGAGGTGGAGCCCGAAGTGGTGCCGGACGACCAGGTGCTGACCTACGTCCCTCCCGCAGCGCCGGTGCCGCCGGTCAATCTGGTGCAGAACGATCCGATCGAGGTGGTGCCGGTGGGGCCGGTGATCAGCGAGGTGGTGATCCGCGATCCGCGGCCTGAGCTGGTCGCCCCGCCCGCCCCGCCGCCCGCTCCGCCCGCGCCGCTGTACGACCCCGTGGGGCCGGTGCCGCGCAACGCGCAGAGCTGGATCACCACCAATGACTATTCGCGCGCTGACCTCACCCGCAACCGCGAAGGCACGGCGGGCTACCGGCTGGTTGTCGGCAGCGACGGGCGGGTGGATGCCTGCGAGATCACCCGCAGTTCGGGCCATGCATCGCTGGATACGGCAACCTGCCGCCTGCTCGAACGCCGCGCCCGCTTCGATGCCGCACGTGACGGCCGCGGCGAACGCGTGGTGGGTAGCTACAGCGGATCGGTCACCTGGCAGATTCCGGACTGACGCAGTCCCCCAGGGGCAGCCGGGCGATCAGCGTCCGGCTGCCTCATCTTCCTGCGCCACATCCGCCAGCGAGACCCCGCTGCTGGTCGGCGCCAGCCAGATCACCACGTTCACCACCATCACCACGGCCAGCACCGCCATCAGCGTGGCCTTGCGGGCATTGCCGCGCCGCCACAGCACCACGGCGCCGGAAACAAGCACGATGGCGGACAGCATGAGCAGCGAGATGGCAAGGTCGAACATGCCCCCGGCTTAGCCTGCCTGCGCCAAAGCCGCCAGACCCGCTTGCCAGCCAGCAGTTGCGGACGTAACCATCACCGCCATGACTGTCATGCCCCGCTTCGCCCTATCCCGTCGCGCCTTCCTCGCCTCGGGCACCGCCGCCGCTGCCGCCACCTTCCTGCCCGGTTGCCAGACCGTGGCCGCCTCCGCCGGTGGACAGGCCGCCGGACAGACCGCAGGCGAGGCGCTGCTCGACGATATCGCCTGGAACCTGCTGCGCCACGAACCCACCCGCGCCACCGGGCTCGGCGTCGATACCGGTGGACGCGCGTACCTGCGCGCCCAGCTCGAGGACGCGACGCCCGAGGGGATCGCCAACAAGGCCGCGACCCTGCGCAATGACCTCGCCCGCGTGCGGGCGTTCGATACTTCCACGCTTGATGCCGCTACCCGCACCAGCTTCGAAGTGGTCGAAAGCGCCTATGCCACGGCGGTGGACGGCTTTGCCCTGCCCTATGGCGACATTCCCGTGGGCAGCTGGCGCACCGCACCCTATTCGGTGATCCAGAACGTGGGCGCCTATATCGACTTGCCGCGCTTCATGGATTCGGATCATCCCATCGCCACCCAGGACGATGCCGAAGCCTACATGTCGCGGCTGGAAGCGATCCCCGCCACGCTGAACGGCGAACTGACGCGCATTCAGTCCGCGCGCGCCATGGGCGTGGTGCCGCCCGATTTCCTGCTCGACAAGGCAATCGACCAGATGACCGCGCAGCTGGCCGACGTGCAGGGCGGCGGCACCATGGTGGAATCGCTGGTGCGCCGCACCGCCGAAGCGGGCATCGCAGGCGACTGGCAAGCCCGCGCGCAGGCCGTGGTGACGCAGCAGGTCGCGCCCGCCATGGCCGCGCAGCTGGCCGAACTGCGGCTGCAACGCGGCATTGCAGGCAGCAATCCCGGCATGTGGGCGCAGCCTCACGGCGCCGAATGGTATGCCTGGTCGCTCCGGTCGAGCACCACCACCCGCCTTTCGCCTGACGAGATCCACGAGCTGGGCCTGTCGACGCTGGCCGATATCCACGCGCAGATGGACCCGATCCTGCGGGATATCGGCTATACCAGCGGATCGGTGGGCGATCGGATGACCGCGCTGGCCGACGATCCGCGCTACAAGTTTGCCGACGGCGATCCAGGCCGGGCCGAGATCATGGACTTCATCCAGCAGCGCATCGCCTGGATCAGGGAACAGATGCCGCGCGCCTTCCGGCGGCTGGCCAGTGGCAACCTCGAAGTGCGCCGCCTGCCCCCGGCGGAAGAGCCCGGCGCGCCCGGTGCCTATGGCGGCGCGGGCAGCGTCGATGGCACGGTGCCGGGCAAGATGTGGATCAACCTGCGCACCACCGACCTGCACCGCCAGTACACCATCCCCACGCTGGTCCACCACGAGACGATCCCCGGCCACGTGTGGGAAGGCGAATATTCCAACCAGCTGCCGCTGATCCGCTCGATCCTGGCCTTCAACGCCTTTTCCGAAGGCTGGGCGCTCTATGCCGAACAGCTGGGCGACGAGCTGGGCGCCTATGCCGATCACCCCGCCTGGCGGCTGGGTTACTTGCAGGATGCCGCCTTCCGCGCCTGCCGCCTGGTGGTGGACACCGGGCTGCACCACAAACGCTGGACGCGCGAACAGGGCGTGCAGTTCTTCGTCGAACGCAACGGCAACAACGCCAACGAAGTGGGCAGCGAGGTCGACCGCTATTGCAGCTGGCCCGGCCAGGCCTGCGGCTACATGATCGGCAAGCTGGAAATCCTGCGCCAGCGCCAGCGGGCGATCGATGCGCTGGGCAATCGCTATGACCTGCGCGATTTCGATCAGGCCGTGGTGGACGGCGGCAATGCCCCGCTCGACGTGCTGGCGGCCAATGTGGGGCGGTATATCGCGCACACCCAAGCTTAACCCCCGTCTGCTATCGCTCCTGCCACTGGCCAGCATTTGGCCGAGGGGGAAGGCAGGACACGCGGGCGGCGGATCATGGTTGCGCTCTACATAACCATCGATACCGAATACGAATTCGGCTTCACCGCGTGCTTTGGCCGCGGGTCGCGGGCGGACAATTTCGCGCGCTCGATCCGTGGTGCCACGGCCGATGGCGAAGCGGGCATTTTCTACCAGATGGACGTGTTCGACCGGCTGGGGCTGAAGGCGGTATTCTTCGTCGATCCCATGCCCGCGCTGCTGTGGGGCACCGGCGCCATTGCCGACGTGGTGGAGCCGGTGCTGGCGCGCGGGCACGACGTGCAGTTGCACCTGCACACCGAATGGCTGGCGCTGCTGGGCAAGGCCAACCCGCTGGGCAAGCGCACCGGCAGCAACATGAAGGATTTCACCCGCGACGAGCAGCGCGTGCTGCTGGAAGTGGGGATCGACCAGCTGATGAAGGCCGGCGCGCCGCGCCCGGTGGCCTTCCGCGCGGGCAACTATGGCGCCAACGACAATACCCTGCGCGCGCTGGCCGACGTGGGGCTGAGCCACGACAGCAGCCACCCGCCGGGACTGGCGCAAAGCGATTGCGCGATCCGCCTTGGCCCCGAACATCGCCGCCCGCTGCGCCGCCATGGCGTGATCGAGGTGCCGATCGGCTGCATTGCCGATGCCTTCGGCGGCTTGCGGCACGCGCAGATCACCGCGCTATCCTATCGCGAGACCGTGGCCGCGCTGCGCCACGCGCGCCAGCACGACCTCGCCAGCTTCACCGTCGTCTCGCACAGTTTCGAGCTGCTGTGCCGCCAGCGCCAGCGGATCAACCGCATCTTGCAGCACCGCTTCGAGCGGATCTGCGAGCACGTGGCGCAGATGCAGGGGGTGCATACCGCCACCTTTGCCGACTTGCCGCCGGTTCCGGCCAAGCGGGTGGTCGATGCCCCGATCCTGGCCCCTGCCCCGCTGCTCAACGGCACGCGCATCGTCGAACAGGTGGTGGCCAATGCGCTCTATGGCCGCAAGTCGCTGCCGCACACCGAAGACGAAGCCGCCGAACCTAGTTCCGGCGCAAAAGCACTTCGATATTGGGAGATAGCCAGCCAGGCGCGAGTCCGCTGACCTTGCCCAGCGCGGCCACGGCGCGCATGGGCAGGCTGGCATGGCCATGCACCGCCCGGCGCGCGGCCAGCCAGCTGTCGGGCGAGGTTACCTCGAAACGTCCGGCCAGCGTGCGCGCGAAGTGCCAGGGCGAAAGGCCGCGCTGCCAGTCGGGCCGTACGGCGCGCGGCACGTAGTTCGCCAGCCAGCGGCGCGAATGCACTTCGCGCGGCGCCAGTCGGCTGGCGGTGCCGAGCACCAGCAATTGCCCGCCCGGCCGCATCACCCGGTGCAGTTCGCCCATCACCGCGTCCAGCTGATCGGGCGCGACATATTCCAGCACCGAATTGGCCACGACGAGGTCGAAGCTCTCGCCATCGAAGGGCATGGTGCGGGTATCGGGAACGTGCAGCGCGGCCATCGCCTGCTCCACGCCGTGCAGCATGATATTGGCCTGCGCCAGCCGCACGTTGGCGGCATCCACGTCCACCCCGGTCACCTGCGCGCCCAGCCGGGCCAGCACGATCCCCGAAGCGCCGTAGTTGCAGCCGAATTCCAGCGCGGTGCGGCCCTGCGGATCAATGCCATAGGCCGCCAGCACCGGGCGCAGGTGCTGCCATTCGTAATCGACATAGCCGCCCACCCAGCGATCTGCCGGATCCAGCCCCATGCCATCGGCCACGCGCCGGAACCAGGCCTGGCGCGCGGCGTGGTCGGGATTGATGGCACATTGCGCGGTCATGCGCCTGCCATAACCGGGAATGCTTGCGATAGCCTTGACCCGCGCGGGCCGGGGATCAGCGTTGCTGCGTTCCCGCCACGGCGCCTTCGCGCTCGATCAGCTGGATCTGGTAGAGATTGGGCCAGCGTTTGCCGGTCACCCACAGCCGCCCCGTATCGGGATCGAAGGCCATGCCGTTCAGCACGGCATCGCGGCGGCCCTGCTGGTTGGCAGGCACCAGCGGACGCAGGTCCACCACCCGTTCCACCGCGCCCGTGGCGGGATCGATGCCCAGCAGGAAGCCGGTGAACCAGACGTTGGCGTAGATCAGCCCGTCGATCATCTCCAGCTCGTTGAGGTTGTCGACCTCGCGCCCGCCCAGCGTCACCGTCAGCTCGCGCTGCACCGCCAGCGTTGCGGGATCGAGGAAGCGCAGGGTGGACGATCCGTCCGAGGCGATCAGGCTGGTGCCATCGTCGGTCAGGCCCCAGCCTTCGAAGGGAAAGTCCTGCGTGGCGACGGGGGCCAGCGTGGCCAGGTCCCAGCGGTGCACCTGCTGGTTGAGCCAGGTCAGGCTGACCAGCTGATCGCCCCACAGCGTCATGCCTTCCCCGAACTGTTCGGGCGGGATCGGCTGGCGTTGCAGGACTTCGCCACTGGCCAGGTCGACGCGGCGGATCTCGCTTTCGCCTTCCATCCCCGTACTCTCGTACAGCGCGCCGTCGTGCCACAGCAGGCCCTGGGTGAAGGCATGCGGATCGTGCGGATAGACCGCGACGACATCGGCATCGTAGACCCGTGGTTGCACCGCGACCGGCGCGGCCTGTTCCTCCGCCGCCTGCGCCAGCGCGCCCGCAGGCACCAGCAGCAGGGCAAATGCAACCAGGAGGGGTTTGGTCAGCTTCATCGCCGCCGCCATGCGCCGCGCCAGATGAGCGGAGGATGAAGCGACCAATTCGTCCCGCTTTTCAACCGCCAGCATGGTTACACCGGTGGCAACCCTGTCTGGCAAGGCGGGCTTAACCAGTGCCGGGCGATCATCCCGCGCAAGCCCTGTCGCTGGAGCATGTCCCATGGTCAATTACCTGGCCGTCGCCGCCATCGGCTTGATGTTGTTGTGGCTGGTGCCCGATTCCGTCGTGCGCTGGCAGCGCCTTGTCGCCAGGGGCGGCGCGGCGATGCTGTGCGGACTGGGACTGTTCGGCATGGCCTATTCGCTGATGGCGGGCTGAGGCACGTTCTCAGCGCCTGCCCAGACCCGCCACCACCTGCCCCAGGATCGCGCCCAGCGCATCGTTCAGCACCCCGCCACCCGCCGATGCAGGGGCCGGTGCAGGAGCCGGTGCCGCTTCGGGTGCGGGCGCAGCGGCAGGTGCCTGGCCACGGTTCATCATGTAGCCCACCACCGCCATGGCGAGGATCGGCAGCATCCGCTTGAGAATGTCGGAGCTGATGCCGGTCGATCCGGCCACTTCCTCCGCCACCCCGCGGCTCACCTCGCGGCTGCCGAAGATCTGGCCCAGGATATCGTTGCCCGTCTCCACCGGAGTGGGATCGCGGTGCAGCACCTGGTCGAGCAGGATCGAGCCGAGCGCGCCGCCCAGCCCGCCGCTCAAGCCGCCGGTTCCGCCGGACGCAGCGCCCGCTGACTGGCCGCCGCCCAGCACGCTGCCCAGCACGTCGGCCAGGCCGCCCAGCCCGCCGCTGCCGGCGGCGCTGGTGGTTTGCCGTCCCATGCCCGCCACGATGGCGGGCAGCAGCGCGCCCGCGCCCACGCGCGCGGTCTGTTCGTCGATGCCCAGTTCGCGCGCCATGCTTTCGATGACGCCGCTCTGCTGCAAGACCTGGCTGAGGTTCATCGCGCTTAGTCGCGCCCGAACAGGCGACCGGCCAGGCCGGTGATGTCGTTGAGCGGGTTGCCGTCATGGTCCTGGTCGAGGATCTGCATGAAACCCTGCAACGAACCTTCGCCGCCGACATGCGCCATCACCTGGGTGAGCACACCGGCGTCGATGCCGCTGCGGGCGGCGGCATTGGTGACGGTGTCGCCTTCGGTGTGATGCCCTTCGGTCAACGCGGCGATCGCGCGTTCGGCGGTGGCGGGATCAATGCCCAGCTGATCGGCCATGTTGCGGACGGTGGGATGGTTGTGCGCGGCGCCAAGGATCTGGTCAAAAAGGCTCATGGGAATCGCTCCTCCGTTGGGGGTCCGGTGCGACCCTACTCCTCTGGCATGACACAATAAAGGCCCCGCTCCGGCTTTCGCCGGACGGGGTCCTCCTCTCCAACCGTGAAACGGGGTATCAGGCCTGCTGCGGGGCAGCCTGGCGCACGCCTTCGTCGACGTAGTCGGTGAACTGGCGGAAGTTCTCCACGAACAGTTCCACCAGCTTGTGCGCGGTCTGGTCGTATTCTTCCTTGTCGGCCCAGGTGCTGCGCGGATCGAGCACGGTCTGGTCGATGCCGGCTTCCTCCAGCGCGGGGACGAACACCGGCACGTCGAAGCCGAAGTTGGCATCCTTGCGGAATTCGACCTGGTCCATCTTGCCGTCGAGCACCGCGTTCAGCAGGCCGCGCGTCGCCTTGATCGGCATCCGCTTGCCCACGCCGTACTTGCCGCCGGTCCAGCCGGTGTTGAACAGCCAGCACTGGGCGCCGCCACGGGCGATGCGATCCTTCAGCAGGTTGCCGTAGACCGACGGGTGGCGCGGCATGAAGGCGGCGCCGAAGCAGGTGGAGAAGGTGGCTTCCGGCTCGGTCACGCCGATTTCGGTGCCGGCCACCTTGGCGGTGTAGCCCGAAAGGAAGTAGTACATCGCCTGGTCGGCAGTCAGCCGCGCGATCGGAGGCAGCACGCCGAAGGCATCGGCGGTCAGCATGATGACGTTCGACGGCGCCGGGCCGAGGTTCTTCTCGCTGGTGTTGGGGATGAACTCGATCGGATAGGCGCCGCGGGTGTTCTCGGTCTTGCTGCCGTCGGTGAAGTCCAGCTGGCGGGTATCCTCGTCCATGGTGACGTTTTCGAGGATCGTGCCGAACATCTTCGTGGTGGCGTAGATCTCCGGCTCGCCTTCGGCGGACAGGTTGATCATCTTGGCGTAGCAGCCGCCTTCGAAGTTGAACACGGCCTGGTCCGACCAGCCATGCTCGTCGTCACCGATCAGGGTGCGGCTGGCGTCGGCGGAAAGCGTGGTCTTGCCGGTGCCGGAAAGGCCGAAGAAGATCGCGCTCTTGCCGTCGGCGCCGATGTTGGCCGAACAATGCATCGGCATAACGCCCTGCGCAGGCAGCAGGAAGTTCAGCAGGCCGAACACGCCCTTCTTCATCTCGCCCGAATATTCGGTGTTGCCGATCAGGATCAGCTTTTCAGAGAAGTTGACCGCGATCACCGTGTCGCTGCGACAGCCGTGGCGTTCGGGGTCAGCCTTGAAGCTGGGCAGGTTGATGATGGTGTATTCGGGCGTGAAGCCCGCCACTTCGGCAGCCGTGGGGCGCACCAGCAGGGTGTGCACGAACAGGCTGTGCCAGGCCATCTGGGTGATCACGCGCACGTTGACGCGGTATTCCGGCTGGCTGCCGCCGAACAGGTCGGCCACGTAGAGTTCGCTCTGCTGGCTGGTGGCGGCGAGGAAATCTGCCTTCAGGTTATCCCAGTGGGCCTGCGCCATCGGCTGGTTGATCGCGCCCCAGTTGATGGTGCTTTCGGTGGTGGCGTCACGGACGATGTACTTGTCCTTCACGCTGCGGCCGGTGAACTTGCCGGTATCGACCAGCAGCGCGCCATGTTCGGTCAGCTTGCCTTCGCCCTTGGCGATGGCGTGTTCCACCAGAGTGGCCGTGGCCAGGTTGGCATGAATGGCGGCGCTTGTCGCGATGCCCTGATCGGACAGCGACACATTGAGCTTGGTAGACACGTTTAACTCCTCAGTCACGGGTCTGGATGGCATCCTGTGCAGATGGCTGCACGTCCTGATTTTGGGCCGCGCATAGTGTCGGATCGGTGCGGCGTCAATTTGCTGGTGGACAAGGAGTTTCATCAGCAGGGCAAAACTTGCTTTTCACGCGCCTGCACGGCGTTGTGCGAAGCCCCCGGAGCGGTTAGTCCAAGCGGCAGGCAGGAGAGCAATGAACGATACCGCTGACAGAGGCCCGGTCGAAGGGACACCAGCTGTCGATGGGCAGCGGGTGATCGCGCTGGTCGACGATGACCGCAACATCCTCACCACGCTGTCGATCGCCTTGCAGGCCGAAGGCTATGCCACGCGGCTCTATTCCGATGGCGAGGCGGCGCTGGCGGCGCTGCGGCAGAACCCGCCGGACCTGGCCGTGTTCGATATCAAGATGCCGCGCATGGACGGCATGGAACTGCTCCAGCGGCTGCGCGAACATTCGGACCTGCCGGTGATCTTCCTCACCAGCAAGGACCAGGAGCAGGACGAGGAAGCGGGCCTGGCCATGGGCGCGGACGATTACATCGCCAAGCCGTTCAGCCAGCGGCTGCTGCTGGCCCGCATCCGCGCGATCCTGCGCCGGTCGGCCCCGCTGGCGCATGACGAGGACGGCGATGCCGGACCCAAGCTGGCCGAAGGCACGATCCTGCATCGCGGGCGGCTGGCGATGGACCCGGCGCGCCACCAGGTGACCTGGGCGGGCAAGCCCGTCAGCCTGACCGTCACCGAATTCCTGATCCTGGAAGCCCTCGCCACCCGTCCCGGCGTGATCAAGAGCCGCAACCAGCTGATGGATGCCGCCTACCCGGACGATGTCTTCGTCGACGATCGCACGGTCGATTCGCACATCAAGCGGCTGCGGCGGAAATTCCGCGCGGTGGATGGCGAATTCGGCGCGATCGAAACGCTCTACGGCGCGGGCTACAGCTTCGCAGATGGCTGACCCAGAGCGGCAGGGCGCGGCGCAAAGGGGCCGTCTGGAACGGCTGCGCTTCCCGCTTGGCGTTTCGCTGACCACCCGCATCCTGGCGGTGAACCTGATCCCCCTGCTGGTGATGGCGGGCAGCCTGTTCTTCCTCGATTCGTACCGCCGCCAGCTGCTCGACGAGCGGTTCAAGCTGGCCCGCATCGAAGCGCAGATCACCGCCGAGGCGCTGGCTGGTGCCACCCGCGAGCGGCAGGATGCGCTGCTGATCCAGATCGGCCGCGAACAGCACATGCGGCTGCGCATGTACGATGCGGGCGGCGCGCTGATCGCGGACAGTTTCGAACTCGACCAGCCCAGCTTCACCTTCGACGACCCGGTGGCCGAACCCTTCATGGAAGACCTCGCCCGCTGGACCGATAACGCGGTGAACGTGGCCGTGGGTGCACCCAGCCCCCCGCCCTATGTCGAACCCGAAGATACCAGCGCCGATGCCTGGCCCGAACTCTCCCGCGTGCGGCAGCAGGGCCTCAGCCAGATCGAGCTGCGCCGCGCGCCGGACGATACCCCGGTGATCAATGCCGCCGCGCCGGTGGGCATCAACGGCGTCAGCCTGCTGACCACCCGCAACGCCGCCGACATCACCGCCGCCGTGCGCGCCGCGCGATCCAGCCTGATGACGATCATCCTGCTGGCGCTGGCGGTTTCCACCATCCTTTCGCTCTACCTCGCCAATACCATTATCGAACCGCTGCGGCGGCTGGTGCTGGCCACCAGCAAGGTGCGGCTGGGGCGCGAGCGCGACGTGGAAGTGCCGCGCATGAGCGAGCGCGCCGACGAGATCGGCCTGCTGGCGCGCGCGGTGTCGGACATGACCGCCACGCTGCGCCACCGTATCGACGCTGTGGAAAGCTTCGCCGCCGACGTGGCGCACGAGATCAAGAACCCGCTGGCGTCCTTGCGCAGCGCCACCGAGACGCTGCCGCGGGTAGACGATCCGGACCTGCGCGCGCAGCTGGTGGACGTGGCCGCGCACGACGTGCGGCGGATCGACCGCCTCGTCTCCGAAATCTCCGAAGCCAGCCGCATCGACGCCGAACTGAGCCGCGCCACCTTCGAGCCGGTGGACCTGTGCGACCTGTTCTCCAACGTGGTTGCGCGCAAGCAGCAGCGCGGCGAAACCCGCGGCTGCCAGGTGGAGATCGCCTGCGACACCGGGCAAGGTGTGGTGATGGGCGTGCCACTGCGGCTGGAACGGATCGCGGAAAACCTGCTCGACAACGCGGTGTCCTTCTCGCCGCAGGGCGGGCGCATCCAGGTGAACATCTTCCGCCGCGACAATGCCGTGCACGCGCAGGTGCGCGACGAAGGGCCGGGCATTCCGGACGACGAACGCGAAAAGGTGTTCCGCCGCTTCCACTCGCACCGCCCCGAAGGCGAGGAATACGGGAATCACTCGGGCCTGGGCCTTGCCATTGCCCGCACCATCGCAGAAGCGCACGGCGGCAGCCTGACGGTGGCCGACAGTTGCGAAGAACTGGGCGGGGCCTGCCTCGAGCTGGAACTGCCCGCGGCATGAAGGACTTTCGATGAGCGATGTAATGGCCAATGTCAGCTGCGTGGCCATGCGCGGGCGGGCCATGCTGATCACCGGCGCGCCGGGCAGCGGCAAGTCCAGCCTGGCGCTGGCCCTGCTCGATCGCGGCGGCGAACTGGTGGGCGATGACGGGGTGACGCTGGCACAGGTGGGCGAACTGGTGATCGCTTCGCCCCCGCCCAATACCGAAGGGCTGATCGAGATCCGCAATGTCGGGCTGCTGGAAGTGCCTGTCACCCGCGCGCCCGTGGCGATCGTGATCAACCTCGATCCCGCCGCCGAACGGCTGCCGCTGGGCCACGGCCATGCCCTGCTGCTGGGGCGGCAGGTGCCGCAGGTGGACCTCTACCCAGACACCCCCGCGCTGGCGCTGCGGGCAGAGGCGGCGCTGGAGATGCACGGACTGGACTAGGGCGGGACACGGCCACTTAGCCACTTCACATTTGTCCGCCGAAGTTTCACATCGGCTAACCATGCAAGGCCCCGCATCAGAATCGCCGCAACGCATCCTGCTGGTCACCGGGATGCTGGGCGCGGGCAAGACCACGGCCCTGCGCGAGCTGGAAGACCTGGGCTGGGAATCGATCGACAATTTCCCCATCCGCCTGCTCGACCGGCTGGTGGGGGCCGATACCCAGGGCCACTGGCTGGCGATAGGGTTCGATTGCCGCACGCGCGGGTTCGTGCCGTCCGAGATCATCGACCAGGTAAAGCACTGGGTGGAAGTGGATGGCCTGGCCATCACCACGCTGTTCCTCGATTGCGCCGGGCACGAGCTGGAACGGCGCTTCAACGAGACTCGCCGCCGCCACTTCCTGGCGGGTGACCTGCCCGCCTCGTCGGGCATTGCGGCAGAGCGCGAACTGCTCGCCCCGCTGCGCCGCTGGGCCGACGTGCTGATCGACACCAGCGACTTTTCCACCAACGACCTGAAGCAGACCATCCGCGAACAGTTTGCGCAGCACGCCCCGCAGGCGATGACCGTGACCGTGTCCAGCTTCGGCTTCTCGCGCGGGCGCCCGCCCACGGCGGACCTGGTGTTCGACATGCGCTATCTCGACAACCCGCACTGGCAGGACGATCTGCGCGCGCAGACCGGGCTCGATCCGGCGGTGGGCGCCTATATCGAGGCCAGCGACAGCTTCGCCTCCACCTTCGCCAGGATGCGCGACCTGCTGCTGGAACTGCTCCCGCGCTATTCGGCGCAGGGCAAGGCCTATGTGAACATCGCCTTCGGCTGCACCGGCGGGCGGCACCGTTCGGTCTACACCGCCGAGAAGATGGCAGGGGCCTTGCGCGACGGCGGCTTTTCGCCCACCGTGCTGCACCGCAATCTGGGATCGCGCGCGGAAGACCTGGTGGAAGGAACACAGCAACCGTGACATCCCCGCGCATCGTTCCCGCTGTTGCCCTTGTTTGGTCAGGAAGCATTACCCCCCGATGATCGGACTGATTCTCGTGACCCACGGCCGCCTGGCCGAGGAATTCGTTGCCGCGATGGAACACGTGGTGGGGCGGCAGGATGCCGTGGCCACCGTGTGCATCGGCCCCAATGACGACATGGAGCTGCGCCGCCGCGACATCGCCCGCGCGATCGAGCGCGTGGACACCGGATCGGGCGTGATCCTGCTGACCGACCTGTTCGGCGGCACCCCGTCCAACCTCGCCATCTCGCTGCTGGAAGCCGGGCGGGCAGAGGTGATCGCGGGCATCAACCTGCCCATGCTGATCCGGCTGGCAGGCGCGCGCAAGGACATGCCGCTGAACGACGTGGCCCGCGCCGCGCGCGAGGCCGGGCGCAATTACATCACCCTCGCCTCCGAATTCCTCAAGCAGGACGCCTGACCATGGACGCCGTCAGCCAGAGCGTGGTGATCCCCAACAAGCGCGGCCTGCACGCCCGCGCCAGCGCCAAGTTCGTGGGCGCGGTGGCGGCGATGGACGGCTGCACCGTCACCGTGGCCAAGGACGGGCAGAGCGCCGGTGGCGCCTCGATCCTGGGCCTGATGATGCTGGGCGCGGCGATGGGCGATACCATCACCATCAGCGCCGCGGGCGACGAGGCGGAAGCGCGGCTGGCCGAGCTGGTGGCGCTGGTCGAAGGAAAGTTCGGCGAAGACTAATGCGCCGCGAAATCACCGGCTTTTCCAACCCCACGGTCAAGTACCTGCGCAGCCTGCGCGACAAGAAGCACCGCAAGCGCGAGGGGGTGTTCCTGGCCGAAGGGCTGCGGCTGCTGACCGATGCGCGCGAATGCGGCCATGTGCCGCAGATGCTGGTGATGGCGGAGGCGCGCGATCCGCACCCGCTGCTCGATGCGCTGGAAGCCGACGTTGCGGCGGCAGGCGGCGAGGTGATCGAGACCAGCGCCGACATCCTCTCCAAGATCACCGGCAAGGACAACCCGCAGGCGGTGGCAGGCGTGTTTGCGGAGTTCGATACCTCGCTGGCCGCGCTTGATCGCGGCACGGCGACAATCTGGCTGGTGGCGCAGGCGCTGCGCGATCCGGGCAACCTCGGCACCATGCTGCGCACCGGCGATGCGATCGGCGCGGGCGGGCTGATCCTGATCGACGACTGCGCCGATCCGTTCTCGGTCGAAGCCGTGCGCGCCAGCATGGGTGCGGTGTTCACGCAAGCGATTGCCCAGGCGCGGTGGGAGGAGTTCCTGCCTTGGCTGCGGAGCGGTCCCGGACAACTGGTGGCCGCGTCCTTGCGCGATGCGGTGCCTTATCGCGGCGCCCCCTACGCCGCGCCGTGCTTCGTGCTCGTCGGCAACGAATCGCGCGGGCTGCCCGAAGACTATGAACTGGCCTGCGACCTGCGCGTGACCATGCCGATGAAGGGCCGCGCCGATTCACTCAACGCGGCGGTGGCGGCGGCGGTGCTGGGGTACGAGGTGCTGGCCTCGCTGGAGGGTTAATCCCCCGCCAGCAGCGCGGTGATCCGCCAGCCCTGCTCGCCGCGTTGCGCCACCAGGCGATAGTCGATCACGCTGCGCAGATCGCTTTCGCGCATGTAGCCGGTGGCGGGGCTGTCGCCGCCCGCGAAGACCGCGATCCAGCCATCGGCATCAGGCTGGCCGTAGTTGGTGGTGCCGTCGCCGCCGTCGATCGGGGCCAGCTGCACCACGTCCCAGCTGATGCGCTTGAGCACCGGGGCTTCGGCATCGGCCTGCTGCCGCAGCGGCACGTTCTCGCCCGTCACCAGCATCGTCTCGAACGGGTCGCCGCCGGTGTCCTGCGCGAAGTACCAGGGCAGCATCATGTTGCCGAAATCGTCGATCGCGCAGCCCATGCCCATGAGGTCAGCCAGTTCCTGCCACATTTCGCCATCGGGCGCGTCGAATTCGGCGCGCATGTTGTCTGCGCCGTCCACCCCGCCAAAGCCGAGCCGCACGTCGGGGTCGGCCAGCGCCAGCAGCGCCTCGGTATCGTGCTGGTCCGCCGCGCGGCGCAGGCTGGCGAGGAAGTCGGCCGCCCCCGGCTGGCCCGAACAGTCATCGCGCGGGGCGAAGGTGCCATCGGCAGGCGCAACGGTATAGGTGTAATCCACCGGAGCTTCCGCCGCGCCATCCGCAGCAGGTTCAGCCCCGGAAGGACCGGCATCGCAGGCGGCCAGCGCCAGCAGCAGCGGCAGGGCAAGCGAAGCGGTGCGGGCAATGGTCATTCGGCAGCGATCTCCTCATCACTGTCGTCAACCAGCAGAGGCGCGTCGGGTTCCGCCAGGTCGCTGGTGTGCGAGGGCGAGCTTTCCAGCAAGTCCACCGGATCGAGGTCGCGCTTGCCCGTCTCGATGTTCAGGTCGGCAAACTTGCGCCCGGTCACCACCAGCCGCGAATTGAAGCTGTTCATGCTGGCGTTGTAGCTCTTCACCGCGCGGTCGAGGTGCATCCCGGTCTTGCCGAGGCTTTCGGCCACGGTTGCCAGCCTGTCGTACATTTCCTTGCCCAGCGCGCCGATGTGGTTGGCTTCCTCCGCCATCTTCTCCTGCCGCCACACCGCCGCCACGGTGCGGGCGATGGCGATGAGGTTGGTGGGCGTGGCCAGCAGCACGCGCTTGTCGAAGGCGATGTCCCACAGCCGCGGTTCGTGCTCCAGCGCGGCGGTGAGGAAATGTTCGCCCGGCACGAACATGATCACATAGTCGGGCGCTTCGTCGAACTGGTCCCAGTAGGCCTTGCGCGACAGCCCTTCGATATGCGCCTTCATCGAGGCGAAGTGGCGATCGAGCGCGGCGTTGCGGCCTGCCTCGTCGTCGGCGTTGAAGGCATCCTGATAGTCGTTGAGCGACACCTTGGCATCGATCACCAGCGCCCGCCCGCCCGGCACCCGCACCACGGCATCGGGCCGCAGCCGCCCTTCCTCCGTCTCCACGGATCGTTCGGTGACGAAGTCGGTGTGTTCGGCCAGCCCGCAGCTTTCCAGCACGTTGCGCAACTGCTGTTCGCCCCAGCGGCCGCGCGCCTTGGGCGCGTTACGCAATGAATTGACCAGCCGCGCGGCTTCCTGGCTGACGCGCTCGTTACCCTTGCGCATCTGTTCGATCTCGCTGTGCAGCCCGGCAAAGGCGCTGGTGCGCTGCCGTTCCAGCTCGCCCACCTGGTCCTCGTAGCTCTTCAGGCGGTCCCCCACCGGCTTGAGCAGAGCGGTCAGCTTTTCCTCGTTCACCCGCTCGGCATGGCCGAAGCGTTCGCTGGCGGTCTTGAGGAATTGCTCCTGCGCCTTGTCCAGCACCTCGGCCCCGGTGGCCTTGAACTGCGCCAGCATGACCTCGCTCGCCTGGGCCATGGCGGCCATCTGCTTGTCGAAGTTTTCGGCATTGGCTTTCAGCGTGGCGTTCTCGATCCGCGCTTCGCCCAGCTCGGCAATCGCCGTGGCAAACCGCGCCTCGACCGCCTTCGCCTCCCCGTCGCGTTCGCCATGGCGCGCCTGCCAGTCGGCAATGTCCTTGTCGCGTTCCACCAGAGTGCTGCGCAGCGCCGCCACCGGGCGGCTGCCCAGGAACCAGCCCAGCCCCGCCGCCATTGCAATCGCAGCAACCGCCAAGACAACGATCAAGGGATCCATCAATACCTCTAACAGCAAGAACGAAACGCGAACTTACCTCCGATCAGCCTAGCCCGCAAGCGCCCCGCCCAATCAATCCACCGCCCGCGCCGGTCCGCACCGCGAAAAGCCCCTTGAGCGCGCGCGCCGCCGATTGTATGCGGGACATACAATTCATGTTTGCGAAATTTTCGGAATTGTGAAAATATGCGCAGCACAAAGCCAGAGAGGATTCGTCATGCCTACCGATATCGAGATTGCCCGCCAGGCCACCCTGATCCCGATCACCGAAGTCGCGAAGAATGCAGGCATCCCTGACGAGGCGCTGATCCCCTACGGCAAGTACAAGGCCAAGGTCGATACCGCCACCCTTCCCACCTCGGCCAACGGCAAGCTGATCCTGGTCACCGCGATCAACCCCACCCCGGCGGGCGAAGGCAAGACCACCACC
>JAGREI010000128.1 GCA_020446625.1 Erythrobacter sp. | reverse complement strand
GGAACTCGGTCAGGGCCAGCACCACGTCGGTGGCCATGATGCCCGGCGCGGGCCGGCCGGTGAGCTCGACGCCGACGATGTCGGGCAGCCGCATCCAGGACGCGCGGCCCAGCATCACGTTCTCCGCCTCCAGCCCGCCGACGCCGACCGCGATCACGCCCAGCGCATCGACGTGCGGGGTGTGGCTGTCGGTGCCGACGCAGGTATCGGGATAGGCTACCGTCTGGCCGTTCTGGTCGACCGAGGTCCACACCGCCTGGGCGATGTTTTCCAGGTTCACTTGGTGGCAGATGCCGGTGCCGGGAGGCACGGCGTAGAAGTTCGCCAGCGACTTGGAGCCCCACTTGAGGAAGTCGTACCGCTCCATGTTGCGCTGGTATTCGATTTCCATGTTCTCTTCGAAGGCCTTGGGGTGGCCGAATTCGTCGACCATCACCGAGTGGTCGATCACGAGGTTCACGGGGACGAGCGGGTTGATCTTGCTGGTATCGCCGCCCAGCGCGGCGATGGCATCGCGCATGGCGGCAAGGTCCACCACGCAGGGAACGCCGGTGAAGTCCTGCAACAGCACGCGCGCGGGGCGGTACTGGATCTCGTCACCGGTGACGGGGTTCTTCTGCCAGTCGACGATCGCCTTGACGTGCTCCTCGCCCACGGTGAAGCCCTGGTCCTCGAACCGCAGCATGTTCTCCAGCAGCACCTTCATGCTGAAGGGCAGGCGGCTGACATCGCCAAACTTCTCCGCCGCCGCCTTCAGCGAGTAATAGGCGTAGTTCTTGCCGTTTACGGTGAGCGTCTTGCGGGTGCCGAGCGAGTCGGAGCCGACCTGGGTCATGGGCGCGTGGTCCTCTACATGCGTTGCGGATCGGCCCCGGATTTGCGAGTGTAGGGCCGGTTCGGGGCGGGCCTGCTCTTTTGCGCGGGCAAGGTCAAGTCACCGATGATGCAATGCAGCACGCAGGCACCCGATCGCGGGCCTGCAAGGCGGGAAATATGGCGAAAATGGCACTTGGCGGACCGCACAGCGGCAAGACTTCCCTCGGCGTGCTGGTGATGCTGGGCGCACTGGTGTTCAGCGCCTTCCTGGGCGGGGCGCTGGGGCTGGTGTGGCAGAGCGTCAGCTGGTTCGACGACGCGCCCGACGAAACGGCCATGCCCGCGGCGGACGATTCGGGCGGTTAGAGATTCGCCGTTTCCGTGGTCGGCGCGCGGCGGGTGCGCGGTGCGGCGATCCAGCAGGCCACCACGATGATCGCCACGCCGATCAGGGTTGGCGCGGTCACATGCTCGCTGAAGAAGGCCCAGCCGAACAGCGCCGCCCACAGGAAGCCGGTATATTCCACCGGAACCAGCACCTGCGCTTCGGCGCGGGCATAGGCCCAGGCCATCACCATCGACGCGGTCACGCTGAGCGCGGCGGCGCCGGTGATCGTCCCCAGCGATCCGCTGGCGGGCATGGCAAAGGCAAACGGTGCCGCCAGCGCCAGCACCAGCGAGGAAATCACCGCCTGGAACGTGGCCACTTCCAGCGGCCCGGCCAGTTGCGACTGCTTGCGGATCACGGTGAAGTTGTAGGCGTAAAGCAGCGCCGAAAAGGCCAGCGAAGCCAGCCCCAGCGCCGTATCGTTGCTGAAATCGCTGCGCCCCAATCGCCCCCAGACGATCACCAGGGTGCCGGCAAACCCCAGCACCGATGCCCAGATCGCCGCGCGGGAAATCTGCTCGCCCAGCAAGAGGTGGGCGAAATAGAGCGCCAGCAGCGGGGCGACGAAACTGATCGCGATGGCTTCGGCCAGCGGCAGCTTGGTGAGCGAATAGAAGAAGCTGAGCGCCATCAGCGCCGAGATCGCCCCGCGTTCGAGGTGCAGCTTCAGCACCGGGCGGCGCGGCCAGGTCGATCCGCGCGCCAGCCACACCGGCAAGGTGATCGCGCTGGATACCAGCGACCGCAGCAGCGTGGCCGAATAGGCCCCGGCAGCAAGCGATGCCTGCTTCATCAGCGCGTCCATCAGCGACAGCAGCGCCACGCCGACAATCGCGGCGACGAAGGGCCATTTCAGCGGGGAGGCGGGGCGCGGATGGCTTTCCATTGGCGGATGCCGTAATATCCGGGGAGCCTTTCGTCACCTGCCGCGTTCAGACTCGCGAAAGCGCGACTGTTTGATCGTGCAGCGGCCTGACGGCAGCATTATGGGGCACCATGTTTAGTACCGGATCGAATCACATGCGACTCTCTCGCCTTTCCACCACCACAGCCGCGGCCGCCCTGCTGGCCGTTCCCGGTTCTGCGCAGACCCTGCTGGCGCAGGATCCCTTGCAGGACGACGATGCCGTGACGGTTACCATCACCCCCAGTTTCCTGACCGACGAGGTGGTGCAGCCCGATCCGCGCCAGGCCACGGTGCAGCACTGGACCATCGACAATGCGACCGCGCTCGCCAGCCTGCTGGAAAACGTGGGGGCCGAAGGGCTGGATCCCGCCGACTACCGGCCCGACCTGCTGCGCGCCGCCATCGCCAATGGCGAAGGCACCGCGCTCGACCAGCGCGCCAGCGGCGTCTTCGCATGGCTGATCGAGGATCTGCGCGATGGCCGCACGCCGATGTCGGCCCGGCGGCAGTGGTTCGTGGTCGATCCCGATGCCGACCTGATGCCCACCGCGCAGGTGATGTCCGATGCACTGGCGTCGGGCGATGTGGCGGGCGTGGTGGACCGGCTGGCTCCCGTCCACGCCGACTATGCCGCCCTGCGTGAGGAACTGGCCAATACGCCGCAGAGCCAGACGTCGAAGCGTCGCCTGATCCGCGCCAACATGGATCGCTGGCGCTGGTTGCAGCGCGACCTGGGCGGGCAGTACCTGCTCACCAACGTTCCCGAAATGCAGCTGCGGCTGATGGTGAACGGCCAGATCATCCGCACCTATCGCACGATCGTCGGCGCGGTCGGCTCGCCCACGCCGCAGCTGGCGGAAACGGTGGAAGGCGTGATCTTCAACCCCACCTGGACCGTGCCGCAAAGCATCGTGCGCGGCGAAGGGCTGGGCAACCGGGTGCTCAACAACCCCAGCTGGGCGCGTGCCAACGGCTATACCGCCACGCGCGGGGCCAATGGCTACATCTCGGTGGTGCAGCAGCCGGGGCCGGGCAATTCGCTGGGCGTGATGAAGCTCGACATGCCCAATCCGCATGCGATCTTCCTCCATGACACGCCCGCGCGCGGGCTTTTCGCCAGCGAGAACCGCGCTCGCAGCCACGGCTGCGTCCGCGTGGAACGGGCGCTGGAACTGGCGATGACCGTGGCGATCCTGGGCCGCGGCGCGACGCGGGACGAGGCGGTGGCGATCTCCACCAGCGGCGAATACACCCGCGTGCCGGTGGAACGGACCATGCCGGTCTACATCACCTATTTCACCTATGGCGTGGATGTGGACGGCAACCTCAGGCAGTACAACGACATCTACGGCCGCGATGCGCCGGTGCTGGCGGCGCTCGACGCCCCGCGCGTGGGCAACCGCGCGCGCCAGACCGACGAGGAAGCGGTAGAGATCGTCGACGATATCCGTTCGACGGTTTAATCGCTGCCGAGGGTGATCCCCGGATTGGCATCGGCGTAGATCGCGGACAGCGACTGGGTGCTGGCCTCCTCTTCGGCGGCCTGCGCCAGTTGCGGGGCCTGCCGCCGCGCGATGGCCGATTCGAAGTCGACCGCCTGTTGCGACGGCATGGCCACCTGTTCACCCATGGCACCGATCCCCAGCGTATCGGCAAACAGCAGCCGTCCGCCCATCAGCCGGGTCAGCGCCTGCGGGAAGACTTCCGGCCCGAAGGCAAAGCAGCCGTTCGATCGGCCCAGCTTGCCCCAGCGCGCGACGTGTTCGGGCGTGGCATAGCTGGCCGGGTGCATCACGATGGCGCGGGGAAAGGCGTTAGAATTGTCCGCATCCAGCCCGCCCAGCCGGACGGAGGTGCCGTAACGGCCTTCGTACCATTCCCAGGTGATATAGGCCCCGCGGCTGGTGGCCCAGGAGTCGGGCAGGTTGGAATAGGCGTTGAGCCAGCCGTCATGTTCCGGATCGGAGCCAGAGCCGTGAGCAACCAGCACGCTGTCGACGCTGCCCGCTTCGAGATTGACGAAATGGAAGCGCGGCAGGCTGGAATGCAGGCCGAAGTCGGCAATCCCCACCACGTCGCGGTGCCACAGCGCGCTGCCCGCGCGTTCCACCTCGCGCCGGGCCAGGTCGAGCAGCCGC
This sequence comes from Erythrobacter sp., assembly GCA_020446625.1. Taxonomy (GTDB): domain Bacteria; phylum Pseudomonadota; class Alphaproteobacteria; order Sphingomonadales; family Sphingomonadaceae; genus Alteraurantiacibacter. The sequence goes on along the minus strand of JAGREI010000128.1, from coordinate 5,717 downwards.
GTGGTGCGCGCGTCGGGCAGGGCCTGCGCGAAGACGCGGCGCGGGGCCACGGCCAGCATGGCTCCGGTGGCAAGCGTTCCGGCGAGGATGTCGCGGCGGTTCATGGCCGTGCATTGTGCACCTTTCGCCTGAACCTTGTCCATACGGCTTTCGGCGCTAGCCCTTGAGCCGCGCAATCGCTGCCCGGCTGGCGTCGATATAGGCGCCGTTGGCATGGCGGTGGGTGCCGACGAAGTGGACGAAGGCGGTGTCCGGCTGCCACGCCTCGTTCCAGTAATTCATGTAGCGGGCATAGGGCAGCATCACCGGCGAAGGTTCGTTGGCAATGTGGAAGTTGCTGGCGATCTGCTCGGTGCCCCAGGTGGCCATCTGCTCGGGCCCCACCAGTTCGGCCATCTGTTCGAGGAAGGCGGCGGCCAGCGTGCGCCCCGGCCCGCCCGCAGCGAACCCGGCAAAGCCCGCGCAGCCGCGGACATAGCGCCACTGGTCCTTGGCCGACTGGCCCATGCGGCTTTCGACCTGCGCCTGGATATGGCCGTCCTGCGGCCCGTCGGGCCAGTGCTTTTCGGCGAAGGGCTTCAGCGGCAGCGGCTCGCCCGAATCGATCCCGCCCAGCAGGGTGAAGCTGCGGTTAGTGGCGATCGCCCCTTCTACTTCAGGCACCGGGCCAAGCGTTACCGTGTCGCTGTCCAGCTGGATCCAGTATTCGGCATTGCGATGGTCTAGAATGGTCAGGAATCGTTCCCAGCAGCCGCCCTTGGGGAACTGCCCGGTCTGCACCTGCGCGATGGAGATGATCTCCGGATCGCCGCAATGATGCGCCAGCACAGCGCGATCCTGCGCGGTCAAGGTGCCATCGTCGAGGATCGCCACGCGCCCGCGCCGCAACTCGTGCCACAGCGATTTCACCGCGACCAGGTAGGGCAGCAGCACGGCGGTGCCGATCATCGAGAACAGCACCACACCATCGGCCTTCGGCACGATCGGCGGGGTGGACAGCACCTCGGCAATCGCCTCGTTATGGCGCGTGGCTTCCTGCTTGGCGCGCCAGCGGCGCGGGAGGATGCTGGTCATGTTCATTGCGGAGTATTCCCCAGCACCATCGCATCTCCTGCCATCGACACATTGCCCAGGGTTTCGAGGAACGACTGGCCCAGCAGCGACACACCCAGCCCTTGCGGCACGATGATCGCATTGACGTCCTGCGCTTCGAAATCGCCCAGCCGCACGCGCGGCAGCACCGTGCGCACGCCGTAGACCGCGCCGCTGGCCCCCTGTGCCACTGGCGCGACGTCGGCATCGTCCCAGCTCAGGCCCATGGCCAGCGCATCCTCGCCGGTCAGCGCCACCACGCTGGCGCCGGTATCCACCAGCATCCGCGACGTAGTGCCATCGACCGAGACATCGGCGTAGAAATGCCCGTCACGTTCGCGCTGGAGGACAAGGTCCTCGCCCCAGCCGGACCCGCGGGTTTCCTGCACCGCGCCCAGCGTGATCGTCTGGTCGACGGCATCGCTGTCGGGGTGCGAGAAATGTTCGTCTGCGCGGGAGGCGGGCAGGGCCAGCCCCACCGCGCCGCCGACGATCAGCACACAGGACAAGGCCAGCTTGGTATCCATTGCCTGCCAGACTACCCGAGAGACCTTGCCAGCGGGTAAAGGCGCGGGCGTCAGGCGGGGCGCGTCGCGAGATCGAGCAGTTCGTCGTAAATCGCTGATTCGGAACGGCTGGCGGCATTGCGCCAGCTGCGTGCACTGGCGGGATTCACCACGGTCCCGGCAGGGGTCAGCACCAGCAGCGCAGGGGTGCTGGCAAGGTCCGTCAGGCCGAAGCGTTCGGCAATGGCAAGGTTATGCCCGTCCCCCGATTGCGGCATTCCCACGTTGACGTAGACCAGCTCGTATCGCTCCGCCACCAGCGCGCGGAAGCGGTCGGTGGCAAGCCAGCCTGCCAGCGCGCGGCTGTCGTGGCACCAGTTGGCACCCAGCACCAGCAGCACGCGGGTGCCGCGTTCCCCGGCGCGAACCAGTGCAGCATCGACCTCTGCCGCCGGATCGGCGGTGACGAGGTATGATCGTTGTTCGGGATGATAGCCTGCCTGGCCGGATGGCGTTGCGCATCCGGCCAGCAGCAAGACAAGCGGGGCCAGTGCCGATACCCCGCGGGCAGCGGCACTGGCCCTGAAAGCGATCAAGTTACTTCTTGCCGCCTGCGCCGGGCTTCACGTCGCCCTTCACGCCGGCCGGGCCACCTTCGCCCTTTTCTGCCTTGATGCGGGCCGCTTCTTCTTCGGTCAGCTTGGCGCCACCGCCATGCTTTTCATCAGCCATTGCTAAACTCCCCTAACTATTCCGCCGCCTCTGCGTGCGGATCGAAGGCGGTGGCGGTGCCCGCCTCGATCTGTGCTGCCTTGGCTTCCACCAGCGCGACGACATGGTCAAGCATGGCTTCGCTCTCGACGTGATGATCGGTAAGGCCCGACAAATAAACCATATGTTTGCCCGCACCGCCACCGGTAATACCGATATCGGTTTCGCGCGCTTCGCCCGGCCCGTTGACCACGCAACCCAGCACCGAAAGGCTCATCGGCGTCTTGATGTGTTCGAGCCGCCTTTCGAGCGCCTCGACCGTGCGGATCACGTCGAAACCCTGGCGCGAGCACGACGGACACGAAACGATCCGCACCCCGCGCGTGCGCAGGCCCAGCGACTTCAGCAGTTCGAAGCCGACCTTCACCTCCTGCTCCGGCTCGGCGGAAAGCGAGACGCGGATGGTATCCCCGATCCCGGCCCACAGCAGGCTGCCGATGCCCACGCTCGATTTCACCGTGCCGCCGATCAGGCCCCCTGCCTCGGTAATGCCAAGGTGCAGCGGGCAATCGACCGTTTCGGCCAGGCCGTGATAGGCGGCCACCGCCAGGAACACGTCACTGGCCTTCACCGCCACCTTGTATTCGTGGAAATCGTGGTCTTGCAGCAGCTTGATATGGTCCAGCGCGCTCTCGATCAGCGCCTCCGGACAGGGTTCACCATATTTCTCCAGCAGGTCCTTCTCCAGGCTGCCCGCGTTCACCCCGATGCGGATCGCGCAGCCGTTGGCCTTGGCCGCGCGCACCACTTCGGCCACGCGCTGGCTGGAACCGATGTTGCCGGGATTGATGCGCAGGCAGGCCGCGCCCTTGTCCGCCGCTTCCAGCGCGCGCTTGTAGTGGAAATGGATGTCGGCCACGATCGGCACCTTGGCGGCGCGGGTGATCTGTTCGAAATGCCTCGTCGATTCCTCGGTCGGGCAGGACACGCGGATAATGTCCGCGCCCACCTCTTCGCAGCGGCGGATCTGGTCGATCGTGGCGGCCACGTCCTCGGTCGGAGTATTGGTCATGGTCTGCACCGTGATCGGCGCATCGCCGCCGACGGGGACATTGCCGACCATGATCTGGCGGGACTGGCGGCGCTCGATCGTGCGCCAGGGACGGATGGAAGACATGGCCCCGATATAGACGCTTGGCGTGACAGGTAAAAGGCGCATTGCACACTGCCACGCAATGGGCTTTGATCGCGCCCGATGATCGATTCCTCCACCCATACCGACGACAGCCACCACGAAAGCCCGATGCTGTTCGGCCGCGTGCTGGATGGTTTTGGCGGCGGCCGCCCGATCACCTGGGAAGATGCGCAGCACTGGCGACCGGCCCGCGACGGCGAGGTGCTGTGGCTGCACCTGGTCCGGACGGTCCCCGGCGTGCAGCAATGGCTGGAAGGTGCGGGTGTCCCCGCTACCACCGCCGAACTGCTGGTGTCCGACAGCACCCGCCCGCGCGCCTTCCGCGAAGGCACCACGCTGGTGGCGACGCTGCGCGGGATCAACTTCAACCCCGGTGCCGAGCCGGAGGACATGGTATCCATGCAGCTGTGGAGCGACGGCCAGCGCGTGGTCACCTTGCGCCGCCTGCCCTTGCAGACCCCGCGCGACACGGTGGCGGAGATCGATTCGGGCGCAGGGCCGATGGATGCCGGCGCGCTGGTCACCTCGCTCACCGAAAACATGATCGCGCGGATGAACCAGTCGATCGTCGACATGAACGATCATATCGACATGCTGGAGGAACTCGATCTCGACGAGAACGCCGACCTGATCCTGCCCAAGATCACCACCATCCGCCGCAACTGCCTGGCGCTGAAGCGCCACATGGGGCCGCAGCACGCCGCTTTCGAGGCGATTTCCCGCGATGCGCCGCAGTGGTTCGAGGAACACGACCGGCGCGAAATGGCCGAAACCATCGCTCGCCTGCGCCGCTACCTCGACGATATCGACATCTCCAAGGAAAGCGCCATGGTGCTGATGGACGAAATCCGCGCCCGCGCGCTCGCCAGTTCGGAACGCACCAGCTACGTGCTCACCATCGTGGCCGCGATCTTCCTGCCGCTGGGCTTCATCACCGGGCTGATGGGGATCAACGTGGGCGGGATGCCGTGGCTGAACAGTGACAACGGGTTCTGGATCGTGCTGGGCGGCTGCGGAGTGATCATGCTGGGACAGCTGGCGCTGTTCTGGAAGTGGAAGTGGCTCTGAGCAGCACCTGAAAGGGGCTTACCGCGATGGAACACGCAGCGACCGGCCTGATGTTGCGCGATGCCTTGCTGATCCTTGGCGTGGCGCTGGTGGCCGTGCTGGCCTTCCGCCGGATCGGGCTGGGGGCAACGCTGGGCTACCTGGTCACCGGCGCGCTGCTGGGGCCGCAGCTGCTGGGACTGGTCGACGGGGCGGAGGAAATGGCCTCCGTGGCCGAGCTGGGCATCGTCATGCTGCTGTTCGTGGTGGGGCTGGAACTCAGCCCCGCGCGGCTGTGGCGGATGAAGGGGGCGATCTTCGGGCTGGGGCTGGCGCAGGTGGTGGCCTGCGGGCTGGCGCTGTCGGCCACGATCCTGGCCCTGACCGGCTATACCACCGCCGCCGCGCTGGCGATCGGCCTGCCGCTGGGACTGTCGTCCACCGCTCAGGTGCTGCCCATGCTGCAATCGGCGGGGCGGCTGCGCACGCCCTTTGGCGAACGCGCCTTTGCGATCCTGCTGTTCCAGGACCTGTCGATCATCCCGCTCATCACCATCGTCGCCGCCATGAGCCGCAACCCGGCAGTGCAGGAAGGGCCGGCGGGCTGGCAGCTGGCCTTGCTGGCGCTGGCCGCCATTGCCGGGCTTATCGCAGCGGGCCGCCTGCTGATCCGCCCGCTGTTCCGCCTGATCGGCGGCCTGGGCGAACGCGAGCTGTTCGTGGTGGCCGCGCTGTTCACCGTGCTGGCCAGCGCGGTGGTAATGCAGGCGCTGGGCCTGTCGGCGGCGCTGGGCGCCTTCATCGCCGGGGTCATGCTGGCCGACACCCCCTATCGCCACGAACTGGAGGCCGATATCGAGCCGTTCCGCTCGATCCTGCTGGGGCTGTTCTTCGTCTCGGTGGGGATGATGCTGGACTTGCACGCCGTGACCGACCGGCCCGGCACGGTGATCGGCTTTGCCCTGCTGCTGATCGTGGTGAAGACCGCCATCATCACCGGGCTGGGCCTGCTGCTGAAGATGCGCTGGCGCGCGGCATTGGCGCTGGGCCTGCTGCTGAGCCAGGGCGGCGAATTCGCCTTCGTGCTCTACACCCAGGCGCAGGCGGCTCTGTTGCTGGAACCGCAATCGGTCAGCGTGTTCGGCGCGGTGGTGACGCTGTCGATG
>JAGREI010000127.1 GCA_020446625.1 Erythrobacter sp. | reverse complement strand
GCGAACTGCAGCGCGGAGGACTGCAGGAAGATGTTGACGATCATCGCGATGATCAGGCCGAACAGGCCCATCACCATGAACGTGCCCATCGCCGACAGGTCGCGCTTCGTCGTGTAGCCATAGAGCGACAGCGCGCCGAAGGCGGAAGCCGTGATGAAGAACGTGCGAACGATGGAGGTCTGTGTGTAGACGAGGAAGATCGTCGACAGCGACAGGCCCATCAGCACTGCGAAGCCCCAGAACAGCATCTGGAGGGTGCCGGTGGAGAACCGGTCACGCCCGAAGCTCATGGCGAAGACGATCGCCAGCGGCGACAGCGCCACCAGCCACATCAGCGGCCCGGAAGCGAAGCTGTAGGCCAGCCCCGAATTGGCGGTGAGCATGGCGACGATGCCGGTCAGCAGCACGCCCGAAGCCATGTAGTTGTAGATCGACAGCATGTGCTTGCGCAGCCCAGCGTCGAAAGTGGTGCCAGTGAGGTCACCCGCAGGTCGCGGCGACGTGCCGAAACCCGGACGGGTCTGCTGGCTGTCATTCCAATCGGCCATGATATCCAAAACTCCGTTATCCGGCCTCTGAAAGCGGGCCGGAATGCCGCAGATATTGGCATTGGCTGGGATTTTTTCAAGCGAAACCGGATGAATCGAAGCCGCTTCGGGTTAACCCTGTTCGCGTGCCTCGCGCGACATTTCGTGGCTGCGATCGCGCGCCGCGCGCAGGCATTTGGTCACCAGCTGGGTAAGCGCCTCGCCCTCGTCGAGCACGTCCAGCCCCTTGCGGGTCACCCCGCCGGGACTGGCGACCATGTCGGCCAGCTTGCCGGGGGCATGTTCGGACTGCGCGGCCAGGGCCGCGGCGCCTTCGGTCATGGCCAAGGCCAGCGAACGCGCCTGGTCCTCGGGCAGGCCCAGCCGCACCGATGCGGCGCTGAGCGCGTCGATGAAGCGATAGACGAAGGCCGGGCCGCTGCCCGCCAGCGCGGTGACGAGGTCGAAGCGATCCTCCCCCACCCATTCGGGCGTACCCAGCGGCGCCATCAGCGCCAGCAGCGCGGCGCGCCCGTCGTCGTCCAGCCCGTGTTCGGCCAGGGCGATCGGTGCCTTGCCCAGCGCCACCGCAAGGTTGGGCATCACCCGCACCTGCGCCAGCGCACGCGGGAAGCGGTGCTGCAAGGTCGCCAGTTCGACCCCGGCGAGCAGCGAGAGCACCAGCGTGCTTTCTCCCACCAGCGGCTCCACCGCAGGGGCGACCTGGCCCAGCAGCTGCGGCTTTACCCCCAGCAGCACGGCGTCGAACTTGCCCCTGGCGGGCAGCTCGGCCAGCAGCTTCACGCCCTTGGGTACGGACTGGCGCGCCGGGTCGACCACGGTGAAGGCAGCGGGCGGCAAGCCGGCCGCCAGCCAGCCATCGAGCATGGCTCCGGCCATGTTGCCGCAACCGACGAGGAGAATCTTGGCGAAGGTCATGGAGCGAGCCTTAGGCCTCTCCGGCGGCATCCACCAGCGCCGCGTCGAGCGCCGCGCGCGGGCTCTTGTCGCCCCACAGCACGAACTGGAAGGCAGGATAGAAGCGGTCGCACTCGCTGATGGCCGAATCGACCGCCATCTGCGCCATGTCGAGGCTCAGCATCCCGTCGTCGCCCAGCATCAGCGCGTGGCGATAGAGCATCACGCCGCCCTGCGACCAGATGTCGAAATGGCCCAGCCAGACCTGTTCGTTGACCATGGCCAGCAGTTCGTAGGCGGCGCGCTTCTTGGCATCGGGCACGCGCACTTCGGGCAGGCACAGCAGTTGCAGCACCCGGTCCTCGCTACGCCAGATCGCGCGCAGCTGATAGGTGGTCCAGCTACCCGGCACCTCGCCGGTTACCTCGTCCTCGCTGACCTGTTCCCAGGCCCAGCCGTGCGCCTCGAACATGGCGGCCAGCATTTCGACCGGCGCGGCGTCCTCGGCTTCGGGAAGCGATTCGCGCTGCGTGTTCATCACTGCGGGAAGGCTCTGTGCGTCATGGCAGGACTAATGCGATGGCAACCATGTTGCGCGCAATCGGACCGGCGAAATTGCTTGGGCAAAACCCCTATCGGCTGTTGGCAAGATGTGCACAACACTGCGGAGAAGCTGGGTAAAACCTGCCCCTCGCGTCAATCAAGTGGCTGGATTTCCTCGCCTTCGCGGCTCGTGAAGCGGAAGGTGCTGATATCGTGCCCGGCCAGCGCGGTAACCAGTTCGTTCGCCTCGCGCGCCGAGGCGAACGGCCCCACCAGCAGGCGGTTGGTCTGCCCCCAGCGCGCGGTCCAGGCATCGGCGTGGTCGAGCAGGCCACCGGCATTGCGGCGGATGCGGCGCAGGTCGAAGCGGAAGGCGGCCAGGTCCTGCCCGGTCGCCACCTGCACCCAGATGCGCGAAGGTTCGGGCGGCGGTGGCGGGGGAGCAGGCGGCGCAGGCGGGCGCGGCACCTCGCGGCGCGGTTCGATGGTGGTGATGTCCACCGCCCCGGCACTGAGCGCAACCTGGGTGCTGCCGCCCGCGAAATCGGCAAAGGCTTCGGCCAGGCCCATGGCCTCTTCCTCGGCTGGGTCAGGGGCCGGGGCCGGTGCGGGAGCCGGTGCGGGGGTTGGCGCGGGATTGGCGGCAGCGGGTGGCAGCGAGAAGGAGGCGGTCTGCGAACCGCTGTCGACCCGCCCGAGGTCGAAGGTGGAAAAGGCCGGTCGTGCAGGCTCTGGTGCCGGTTCGGGAGCGGGTTCG
>JAGREI010000126.1 GCA_020446625.1 Erythrobacter sp. | reverse complement strand
AACGGCTTCTGGTTCAGCCCCGAGCGCGAGATGTTGCAGGCGGCGATCGACCTGTCGCAGCAGAAGGTTTCCGGCACGGTGCGGCTGAAGCTGTACAAGGGCAATGCCAGCGCGGTGGGCCGCAAGTCGCCCAATTCGCTCTATTCGGAAGCCCACGTCACCTTCGAGGATGACGCCGGCGCCTACGACCAGGCCGACGCGGCGGGCTTCATCAAGCTCAATGCCCTCCGTCTGCGCCTATTGGCGCAGCGGGATAACCGAAAATAGGGCGACTGCGCCTGCTGGGACAGCGCGACAAGCGGTGATCCGCGCACCTGCGGGTGTGACATTTCCGACTCAAGCGCCATCAATCGCGGCCTTTCGGCTCGCGATGCGATGAACCGTTGACTTATCCACCCTTGTCCACTGGCAATTGAGCCAAAAGTGGATAAATGCACGCTCGCGCCCTTGCCCGAATCGGTCCACCCGCTCATCTTCAAAACATCGAGAGCGAAGACGGATCGCCAAGCTGGATCGCCTGCCGAGACAGCCGAACGAAGACCGGAGCGAACTTGACGCGATGATGACTTGTCGCGGTGGAGGAAAGACCAGACGGAACCTTTCGAGGGAATGGAACGTCGATCCGATGAAACCGGGAACAGACATCTTCGGTGGCCGGAGCGAAGCAGGCCGGAGTCGATGGGGAAGCAAGCAGCTTGCTGCACGCGGAACCGCTTGAGACACCAGCAGCGGATCGACGGTTCGGATTGGAAATCGGGTCCAAACGGGCCGGTCCTAGCGACCCCCTGAAGACCAAGGTGCCGGTCCGGCACCGGCGCGAGCGCCGGGCGACATATCCGGAGGAAACCTGCCCTCGGGCACGGTGCCAAAGGAGACACGCCAGGCGATAAGCGTTCCTTCGGGAACCCACCGCCGGTGAGAGTGGGGTCGACAGCAATGTCGGCCCCATTTCTCTTTCTGGCTCTCTTTCCCACGATTCGCCTGCTGGCCCCTACTGCTCGGAACCGCGTGAATCCGGCGAACAACCTCCCCGTTCATCGCAGAATCGGCTCGATTCACGGTCAACTGCCTTCTCCTCGCGGCAGGTGACCCCCGGCTAAATGGCCTTTCAGCCCTTGCGGGTCTATTGGCCCGGCCATGGACGGGACCAATCCCAAGCGCGCCGTGCGGCGCTGGCTGCTGCCGCTTTCGGCACTCGCCCTGATCGGTTTGACCGCCGCAGGCCGGGCCGAGGAACAGACCGCGCCGGAAGCCGAACAGGCCGTTACCGCTGCACCGCTGCCCGTGTTTGCGCCCAGCCAGGACGCCCTGCTCACCCCGGAACCCGCCGTCGTGGAACAGGCCGAACCCGAATCCGAAGCGACCTCGCTCGGCCAGGGTGTCGCCAGCTACTACGCCAGCCAGTTCCAGGGCCGCCGCACCGCCAGCGGCGAAAGCTTCGACAACGCCGATTTCACCGCCGCGCACCGCACCCTGCCCTTCGGCAGCCGCGTTCGCGTGACCAATCCGCGCACCGGCGAATCGGTGGTGGTGCGGATCAACGATCGCGGTCCTTTCGTGCGCGGTCGCACGATCGACCTGTCGCGCGCTGCTGCCGAAGAAGTCGGCATCGTGCGCGCGGGCCACGGCACGGTTGAGCTGGAACTGCTCTCCGCCTGATCGCCGGCGGGCCTTGCGGCCCTATTCCGACAGCTGTCCGCGCAGCGCGCCGCCCGAATTGCGGCGTGAATTGACCTGCACGTAGTAGTCTGCCGGGCTGGCCAGCACCTGCGCCACCACAGCCGGATCGGCCTCCACGCAAGTCTCCTCGCCTTCGGCGGCGGGCAGCTGCAATTCGATCACCACGTCGCCCTCGTCACCTTCGGCCCCATGATGGATCGCCGCGCCGGTGGGATTGCGCAGGTCGAGCAGGTCCAGATAGTAGCAGACCCGCCCGCTCGCCGGGAAAACCTCGCCGTTGAAGTCGCCCGAAGCGTTGTCGTCGCCGCCGCCCGGCACGGCGTCGCCGTACAGGTTGGCACTGAGGAACGAAGAATCCTGCGCCTGCACCGCGGCAGGAACCAGTGCGGCCAGCGCCGCGCAAGCAAGCCAAATCGTCTGTCGCATGTCCCAACTTCTCCCTTGCGGCGCGGTCGAGTCTGGCCGGGTCGCACTGGCAGCGGAAATAGCGCAAGCGCACGAGCCTGCGAAACAGAATCCGCAGTCGCCAGCGCCCGTGGATGCGCTCTCCCCTCGGCGGTGCCAAAGGTGTAGGAAAGCGCAAACTTCAGGAGGATGGCACAATGTTCGTACCTGTCTGGCTGCTCGTTGTCGGAGGCGTGGCGATCGCCGTGCTGGTGATGGTGCTGCTGCGCCGTTCCGGTGGCGGCGACATGCTCGACCAGCAGCGCCGCAACACGCCCGCATCGCCAATCCCGATGATCCAGCCGCAGAGCGACGACGCCTACCTGCTGTCCAGGCCAGGCGTGCGCGAGGCCATGCAGAACCCCAACAAGATCGAGGCGATCAAGCTAGTCCGCCAGGCCACCGGGCTGGGCCTGTCGGAAGCCAAGGACCTAGTGGAGCGTTACACCGGTCGCTGAGAAACGGCGCTAGAGCTCCAGCTCGCTCACGTCGCGGAAGCTGCCGATCTTGCCGCGGATGAAGCTGTTGAAGGCGATCGAATGGCGGTCGATCGCGCCGTTGTTCACCTCGACGTAGTGCTGCAAGGCGCTGGAGAACAGCACGAGGTCGCCTTCCTTGGGCACCACCGCGTTGCGGACGGTGTTGTAGATGTTGTTCTTCGACTGGTCGACGGCGAACTCCAGCTGGCGATAGGTGTTGTATCGTTCGAAGATCATGTTGCCCGGCGGGTTGGGCAGCGGCGCGTAGTAGAGCGATCCCGAGATCACCGAGTTCGAATGGGTATGCCCGTGCATCCCCACCCCCGGCGGGTTGGTGAGCGCCCAGCTCTGCGTCACTTCCAGCCGGTGGTGCATCCCCATCACTTCGAGCGCGAAGGTCTGCAACGCCTGGTTCACCGCCTCGGCAATGCTGCGCATCTCGGGCCGCTTGAACAGGAACAGCTCTTCCGAGATCTGGTTCACCTGGTTCGAGTTCATCTTCAGGCCCTGGATGAACTTCACCTGCTTGGGGCTGATGGCGTCCTTGATGTTGGTGACGAAGTAGGGTTCGGCAAACAGCGGCTTGACGGTGAATTCGCGCTGGGGCTTGGCGACCATGGATGATGTCCCGGAATGCTGAGGGTTATGCCAACCGCGCTAGACCGCATGGGCTGGCAGATGCAAGGGCGCAGCGGCTGTAGGCAAGGGCAAATCCGCTGTCAGTACCCGAACCGTTCGCGGAACATGGCCACCTGCCGATCGCCTGCCAGCAGGCTGCGTTCGACATCGCCCAGGTCCGCATCGCTCACCTCCGCCCGCGCCGGGTTGAACTGGCGGCGCACGCCGGTTTCCCAGTCGATCGCGGTGGTCCACAGGAAACGGCGTGGGAACAGCCGTTCGAAGCCCTGCATGTAGCGATCGCTGTAGGCAAGTCCGCAATGCGCGTAGATCGAGTGCATCGCCGCCTCCGGCGTGCGCACCAGGTCCTCGTAGCGCGAGACCAGCAGGTTGGGCCGGTCCCAGAACGGCATCCAGCTCGCCACGTTGCGCTTGAACGAGTGCCAGCGCGCCAGCTTCTCGCTCTCGGGTTCGTCGTCGCGCCAGATCGAGCGCAGGATCGCGCGTGGATCGCGCACGGTGTAGACCAGCCGGAACCGCTCGGCCACCAGTGCCACGGTAGCGGGCGCCAGGTCGAGATCGGGGCTCTTGTCGCCCAGCACCGCGGCCCCGTGCTTGCCCAGCCGGCCTTCGAGGATCGGCAGCACGTCGCCATACCAGCGCAGCAGGTCATCCACCGAACCCTGCAGCTTGCCATCGAGCAGGCCCATGATCTCGCGCGGACCCAGGCCGTGGGCCTCCATCCGGTCGAAGTGCAGGCGCGTGGCGAAGGGGGCGAACAGCGCGCGGCTCACCTCGCTCTCGCACAGGCAGATCGCCTGCGGGTGATCGTCGAGGCAGCGCGCGGTCAGCGACGAGCCGGTGCGCAAGGGGCCTACGATGAACACCTGCTCTGCCAATGCGCTTCCCCTTTCGCGCCCCACCCTTCCCGCTCGCCCGCCGCTTGTCCAGCCGCACTGCGCGATTCCGGTTGACCTGGCGCGGCTTTGCAGGCTCTCTGCGGCGCGGGTCGCTGCATCCATCGGAGAGAGCCCGCCCATGTCCCGACTTCACCTTGCCCTGATCGCCCCGCTGGCCGTGCTGGCGGGCTGCGCCCAGTCCGCCGACACCCCCGCCCCGGTCGACAGCGATGCCGTTCTCGAAGCCATCGCCGCCGTCGAGCAGGGTCAGGAGGCCGCCTTCAACGCCGACGACGTCGACGGCGCGCTGGCGGTCTACGCGCCCGATGCCCGCTTCTTCGACGCCGGCAGCCCCCCGCTGGTGGGCGCCGAGGCGATCCGCCCGGCCTTCACCGCCATGCTGGCTGATCCGGCCGCCGCGCTGGCGATCACCCGGCTGGACGCCTGGGTGGCCGCAAGCGGCGAGCTGGCCGTCACCGTGTCCAGCTACGACCAGACCTACACCGGCGAGGCCGGCGCGCCGGTGCATGTCAGCGGCGTGAACCAGACGGTCTGGGGCTTGCAGGACGACGGAAGCTGGAAGATCGTGGCCGACTTCAACGGCGGCACCGGCGCAGCAGCGGCCGCGCCCCCTGCTGCACCCGAGGAGGCCGCGCCCGAGGAGGCGGCACCCGCCCAGTAGCCCGGCGCGCGCATCACCAGGCGGAGGGCGCGGCCCCGGCCCTGCCCTCCCCATTCGCCCCATCCGCCCCATCCGGGTCGAAGGTCAGTTCCCACCAGTCCGGCGCGCCCGCCTCGAAGGCGCGCAGCTGCGCCATCTCCAGCGCGCCTTCGGGATCGCTGTCGGAGGCGAGCTGCCACGGCGCCAGCGCCCCGGCGGGCCGCGCCGCGTCCATCCGGTCGAGCCGGTTGCCGAGCCACTGGCAGTCCCCCTCGCCCAGCGCCACGCGGGCATCCGCCTGCGCATCGCGGCAGAACCCGCCGCAGGTGGGGCATGGGTCGGCGGGGTCCGGATCGGGGCCCGGATCGGGACAAGGTGTGACAGGTGTGACACCGTCCTGGGGGGAATTCCCGGCTCCCTCGCCCGCCTCCGCCCCAAACACCCCTCTCCGCTCAGCCTGAGCTGGTGTGGCTGCGCCACAGCTTCGCTCCCGAAGGCCATGCGCGGCCTCCGCCGCCTCAGCCTCCTTCGCCGCCATCGCCGCCGGATCGCGCACCCAGTCCCGCTCGTCCTGAGCCTGTCGCAGGACGCTGCGCTCCACCCGCGCGGGCAACACCTCGCCCGCATCCCCGCCGCAGTCCCGCAGCGCGGCGATCTGCTCGTCGAGCAGCGGCAAGGTCGCCGCCACGTCGAGCCGCTCGGCCGCCCGGTCGAGCCGCGCCAGGTGCGCCAGCAGCAGCCGCGCATCGAACCGCCGCCGCCGCGCCACCTCCTCGCCGTGGTAGTAGACCGCCTCCTCCACCCCGTTGATCGCGCGGTCGGCCAGCTCGGTCTCGGCGACATCGCGCGCGGCGACCGTGGCCGCATCCCAGGCCCGCGCAAACCCCGGCGAGCGCCGCCGCGCGCGATAGGCCGTCTGCCGCGCCACCCCTGCGCGCCGGCAGGCGATGGCGACCGAGCCCATGACCTTCAGGCTATCGAGAAAGTCCGCCATCCGCTGCGGCGTGAGCGCGACCTGCTGGCCGCTGGCACTGCGCGCGATGTACGGGTTATCGGGATCGGCAAAGACTTGCGGATCGAGCTGGGCGACCTGCTCGGGCGTGAGGGTGACGATAGCGGTCATGCGGGGACTCCGTGCGTGGTGAACTGGACCGCGCAGGGAGGCATGGATTGGGGGGTGTAGGGAAGGGCTAAGTAGAATTGCCGCTCAACTGTAAGCTCTATCCAAATAATAGCGCAAAGCCCGTCGGAACGTAGTCATGTGATTACGAAGCTGCCGCTGAATTTCAGGTGCTTCGAGAATTCTAGCAGCTCGATAGGCATATCTCGGAAAATTTCTCGCACGACCAAAATGTGTATATCGGCGATAAAGCTCACGAAGATAGATTTCCTCACTCGGGACGCCGCCATTTTTTGCGGCGCGGACCTTCGCGCGTATGCCGCTGTGCATCTTAGAGTAATAGCGATTCAAAGACGATTGCCGGATAAGCTTTCGTTGCCCGTCAAATGTGAAGCCGAGATATTGGAAAGGTTTATCCGCAGTCAACGCACCATCAGCAATTAAAAATTTGGAAATTTCAGTCTTGTGAACGCTCAATTCGAGGCCAATACCTTTCAACACTTTTTCAATTATAGTAACGCCTTCTTGTGGATCGACAGAAGTAGGTAATACTACGGCAATGTCATCTGAATAGCGTCGATAACTTCCGCCGAAAGCAGCTAGGCGGCTTTGCAATTCCTCGTCAGCACCGAGCATGCTGATGTTAGCATAGAGGCCCGAAAGTGGTGTCCCCTGAGGAATACCAAAGCATTCAGAATTCTCTTGGACTAAAGATGCCTGTTTCGGTCGCACTAGATTTCTGAATTCTGTAGCGGAGCAAATTCGACCGCGACGGCCATATCTGGAGCCTAATCGCGCTTGAATAGCGTTTGAATCCACCCACGAAAACCGTGTCATTCGCTCGAAGATCTTGTAGTCCATATTCGAGAGCCGAGAAACTCCTAAGACCTCTCGGAGGGTGGCAGCCAGAACATCGTGCCGTATATGGTCAAAAAACCCGCTTACATCGACCGCAATGGCAATACACTCGCCACGGCTTGCAATTTCATCAAACAAACTCTTAGCATGAGCAATATTGTCGCCAATGTTTGCTCGATAAGCTAGAATTGAAGATGCGAATAACTCTCTATTTATGCGAGATTCGTAGATCTCTGAAAGCCTCTTACCATACCATTCAAATATTGCTGCATCCAAGTGTGATGCAAATTTGATTGGCCGAGACTTCTCCTCAAAGTATATCTCACCGGCTTCGTTCTTCTTGGCGCGGCGCTCAACGCTATCATAGGCCAAGAGTGGCCAGAAAGAATGGCCACAGATTTCTTGGTCAGTGAAGCTAATATTGGTTCGACGCTCTTCCGAGAGCGGCAGGTCGAAATGAACGTACTTGCGCTCCTTCGAAACAAAATCGTCGATCCGTGGATCAAACTCATCGTCTTCGGGTGCGCACCCGGAGGCATCGGATACCGTTCGTCCCATATCCTCCGGGTTGCCAACCTTACTCCCGGCTTACGCCGGTACGAGAATTACCTGGTGTGGTATAATATCATCGTAGCGATGGTAACATCCACACTCCATCTAGGACACGAGGTCACCATGACTTTCATCACCGCAACATTCGTCGTCGAGCTGCGCGTCGGCGCACTTGACATCCCAAACAGTGCTCCCCTGAACCTAAAGCTCAAGGCCCCATCGTTATGGTGACCGTGCGACCAATCTTCAAGTAGCCTGCACCACTCAATTCACAGATTTCTGCATGTCAGTATTCAGCATCAACTGCAGCGCGACTCAAATAGTCACTCCGCAGCCTGAACCTTGCCTTCAGCCATCTTCACCCCGTCCAACATCGGCCTGAGATACTGCCCCGTATAAGACCCCTCCACCGCAGCAACCTCCTCCGGAGTCCCCTCGGCCACAACCTCACCCCCGCGCACGCCGCCATCCGGCCCCAGATCAAGCAGCCAGTCCGCAGTCTTGATCACGTCGAGGTTGTGTTCGATCAC